>CAXNHR010000127.1:0-6171 GCA_964202135.1 Luteolibacter sp.
CTTCCGAAGAATGGGAGGTCGGCAAATCCTACCTCGCCCTCACTCCGCAAAACCGCATCCCTAACACACAAAACCAATAACAAACAGCCGCTTGAAATCAGCCTCCAAATCCATCCTGAAAACTTTTACAGATGAAAAGTTGCGCGGCCATTTTCCCGTTCCGGTCAGGTATCCGAGCATGCCGATGAACAGGGAAACGGCAATAATTCCAATCGCAATGATACCACTGTGGGGCAGCCTCACCAAGAATTGGTGAGGCGAAATGACACGCTGGGCCTTGTGCTCAAATTGTGGAATTAGCGCTTTCATGTGATGTTTATCGCCGCACGAGTTGGCGTTGCTCAACCTTATTACTACGCGGCTCTGGCGTCGATTGCTTCATTTCCGCCATCACTTTGATTACCGGCAGGTTGTGGGTTTTTCAGGGCATTCATGGACTATTCCGGGTCGGTGGTTTTTCTGTGTTTCGCATATTTTGCCATCTTGAAACGGCTCAGTATTTTCAGTGATAAATATTCGAGCCGTCAGCGCGCGGAAGTAATATCCCGCGTGTTCACCGTTGGAGATACTTGCGGGAACCTTTCACATACTTCCCGGCCCAGTGCTTCACCTTGGCCTGTTCGTCGAGGGAGAGAGTGCGGACGACTTTTCCCGGCGATCCCAACACCAGCGAGCCGGGTGGAATGACGGTGCCGCCGGTGACAAGCGCCCCGGCGCCGATGATGGAACGCTCGCCGATGACCGCGCCGTCAAGAATGATCGAGCCCATGCCCACCAGCACCTCGTCCTTGACGGTGCAGGCATGCAGGATGGCGGAGTGGCCGACGGTGACGAATTCGCCGACGTAGCAGCCGTAGTCATCGGCGAGGTGGATCACCGCGTTGTCCTGGATGTTGGAGCGCGGGCCGATGACGATCTCGTTGATGTCGCCGCGCAGGGTGGCGTGATACCAGATGCTCGTTTCCTCGTGCAGAGTCACCCGGCCGATGACATCGGCACTGGCGGCGATGAATGCGGATTCATGGATTTGCGGAGAAAACTCCGCGAAGTTCTCGATGGCCATGCGGGATGCTAGACGATGCTTCCCCCACCCCGCAAGCCTTGCGCGCAGCGCGGCAGAATATAGAAAAGCCACCTGGCGGTTTCGGAGTCCGGGGTGGTCGTCGCTATCGCTCCTCGATCCCGGGCTACCTTCTGTAATCCCTATGGGATAAAAGATCGTTAGCGTTCACATTTTCCAATCTTTAAAAGCATTGGGGTGGAAGCCTATCCTCCGTTTGCACGCGCACAATGGATCCACCTCACCGCGGAAAGGACTCGGTGCGGAATCGTTCGTGCTGGCGGCGCAGCAGGGAGTCCTCTGGCGAATGGTTGACGGCGGTCTGCGACCATTCGAGCGCCTTGGCGCGATTGCCACGGGCGAAGTGGATCTCGGCCATGGTGTCGAGGTAGGCGGGTTGGTTCGGATTTGTTGCGAGCGCCTTGTTGATGTGGCGCTCGGCCGCATCGAGCCTGCGCATGGCGCGCGCGGCGAACCAGGCGGCGGTGTTGCGCGTGTTGTCGCTCCCGGGGTAGCGCTGGATCACATCCTCCATCCACTTCCATGTTATGAGAAACCACGCGTCGTGCTCCTTGGTGAGGCCGGCATGGCGCAGGGCGGGAAAGAAGAAATCGGCCAGCGCGCCATCGCTGTAGAAGATCCGGTGGCAGTGCTCGAGCGTGGCAAGCGAGCCCGCGCGATTGCTTTCCAACCGGCTGAGCGCGCGGGCCATGTCCGCCTGCAGGCGCTGGCGTATGAGCGGAAGCTGATTGGACCACTGGTAATCCGAGCCGGAATAGATGGCGGCGATCACTTCGGAAGTGGCGGCGGTTTCCGACCATGTCCGCTGCTCCAGCAGGGCGTCCGAGTGCAGCTTGATGGCCATGCCGAAGTCGTCGGAATCCGGTTCCGCTTGGATCGCGGCGCGCGCCCACCATTCGGCGGCGCGCTGGTAATCGCGGCCGTAGGCATATCCGTTGCCAGCGCGGATGGCGATGGATGCGCTGCCGAGCACCATTCGGTCCGCCCATTGGTCATGCTGCTCCGCTTCCTTGATGCGGCCTGCGGCACGCAAGGCGGACGCGGCATAGGCGTGGAGATCCGCGCCGGGTTCCTGCCCCGCTTCGGTGATGGCGGAAATTTGCTTGAGGATCAAATCCGCGGCATCACTCCAGCGCTCGGCGGCCGAAAGATGGACGATTTGCACGCCCCAGAAGACTTTATCGCGCGCTTCGGGTGGCAGTTGATCCCAAGCCTTGAGACAGCTCACCACGTCGCCGGTTTCGGCGGATAGTTCGTAGATCCGCTCGATGAGTGGCTGGCGCTGGCCGGCTTCGGCGGCCTCCACGGATTTCCAAAACTGTGCGAGCCACTTGTCGGCAAGGCGCGCGGGATCGGAGCCCATGCGGAAAATCGCGAGCATCGCCTCCAGGCGCTCGTTGTTGGAGGATTCCGGATTGATCTCGGCCAGCCAATCCCACCAACTGCGGGCGCGGTCGTCATCGCCAAATGCGGCGACCACCACTTCCTGCCAGCGTTTCTCGTCATCGCCGGCCCAGGCGACGCCCACCTTGCTGGCGAGCCGCGGTGCGCCGCTGAGGCTCTCGCGGCCCCCGAAAAGCTTGTTGAGAAAATCCGCGAAGGCATTGGGGTCTTTTTCCGCCATGGCGGCCAGCGCATCGCCGAATGCCTGCCACGCCTCGGCATGAAGGCCGCGGCGCTCAAGGAAATTCGCGAGCGAAACCAGCTCCGTGGCGTAATCCGAAACCTCGTTCTGATCGCCGATGTCCTCCTCGATCAAAAGACCCACGCGTTTGGCGACCCAGGTTTTGAAATCCGGCTTGTCAGGATCCAGCCCGAGCGCCTCGAAAGCCTCCGGAATTCGCTCAAGCGCCTCAAAATGCCGGAACGCCGCCAGCGGCTGGGATTTGATGAACACCGGCTCGGCGGCATCCAACTCGCCAAGCAGGAACAAGGCGTTGAGCGCGGTGCCGCGTTCCTCGAAATCGCGCGAGCCCAGCATGCGGACAAGCGGCTCCAGATCGGCGGGCCGTTGTCGTTTTTCCTGCCAGCGCTTGGCCATGATGGATGCGTAAATGGCGGACGCCGGCATGTCTTCCCGCCGGTCCTCCAACTGGCGCAGGTAGGGAAGCGGATCGCCGGCCAGCGCGGCCATGACGGCGGCAATGCCGTCCTCGCCTGCGGCCGTGGCTTCCTGCCTGGCAGCCGCGGGATTTCCGGCGGCGCGTTGGAGCGCGAGCCGCCATACCGCAGCGCGGCGGTCCTTGCCATCGGCAGCCTTCTCAAGCTCCGCCTTCAGCGTGCCTTGGCTGCGGTGGAAATCCGCCAATGCCAGCAAGCCCTGCGAATCCGCCGGTCCCATTTCAAGAAAATCACGGGCCCCGGCGGCATCCCCCAGCATCAGGCGCTCGCGGGCCGCCTTGAGCGACACCGCCTGCATCATCAACTGCAGTTTTTCCCGTAGCTCCGGTTGGGTCTCGGCGGCATAAAGTTTGAGCATCTGCCGCCACGCCCGCTTGCCGCGCATTTTACCCAGCAAAGCGGCCTTCTCTGCGGGAGATGCCGTGGCGTAGAGCTCGACGAGTGATATCACCGACGGATCGGTATCCGGCGTGATGTGCAGCTGGATCTTGCGCAGCAAATCGCGCGCCCGGAACGCTTGTTCCGGATCCGCGGAGGCCGCCGCCTCGCGCAAGCCCGGCAACGCGGCATCACCCAGCTTCCACAGCTCGCGGGTCGATTCCTCCCGCACCCTGAAACTGTCATCGGCCAAGCCCCGCAGCAGGGTGTCGATCTTGAGTTGCAAGGGATCGGCTTCCGGGCCAGCGCTGCCTTCCGCCGGCGCGGCACCCTGCAGGACACTGCAAAGCAGGACCGCGAGAACCGGCACCATGAGGATTTTCATGAGTTTCTGAACGTCGTTTTCGGGACCAATCATTCAGGCGCTTGGCAGGAAATGTTTTTATGCCGCGAAACTCTCGCCGCACGAACAGGTGACCACCGCATTGGGATTGCTCACCTTGAAGCCACCCTGTTGCAAGTCGTCGGAAAAATCCAACTCGCTGCCACTCACAAACAACGCGCTTTTGGGATCGATCACCACGTTCACGCCGTTGCTGGGCACCAGGATGTCCCGGTCGCGCGGCCCATCCACCAGATCCATCTTGTATTGCAGGCCGGAACAACCGCCGCCGACCACCGCGATGCGCAGTGCGCCATCCGCACGGCCCTGGCGGTCGAGCAGCCCGCGCAGGTGGGCCGAGGCACCGTCGAGCACACGCACGAGCTTTTCGTTGCCAATTTTGAAATTCACCGTCGCCGTCATGCGCGCAAGCTGCATCCAGTGTGCCGCCCCGTCAATCCCGGCCCCATTGGATACGAAAAACGGACCGCCCTTGTGAGACGATCCGTAGATTGAAACCGGGTGGATGAACGCGGGCTGCGGATCAGGCCTCCTGAGTCTCCTCAGGCCCGGCGGTCTCGGCGGCTTCAACAGCGGCTTCAGGTGCGGCGGTCTCAACCACTTCAGGCGCGGTTTCCTGCTCCTCGGCGGCCACCTTCTTGGCGGCTTTCTTGGCCGGTGCCTTCTTGGCGGCGGCTTTCTTGGCCGGCGCTTTCTTGGCTGGCGCGCTGGCAGCGACTTTTTTGACGGCTGGCTTCTTAACGATGCCGCCGAGTTTCGCCTGTTCCTTTTTGCGCTTCAAATAGTCGGCGCGACGGCGGCGTTTGATGATCTTGTTCGATTGTTGGCCCATGGTTGGTGCCCATTGGCTAGGGACTCGCCACCCGGGGATCAAGTGAAAACCTCGTTCAGGCCAAAAAGGAAGCGCGCGCTGGAATTCCCCCCGGATTTCGCAGCGCGCGCCTTTTTTTCCGAACCACCCGGCTTTGGCCTTGTTCGAATGACTTCCCCCCGGAGATCAAATCGAAACAGAGTGGCTAAACTCGGAAGAGGTTGGTGTCCCGCTCAGCCGAAGCAGTCGCGGAACGACGCAAGAATGCCTAGAAATCAGGATAGCGAAAGCATTTCCATGCCTCAAAAGCGGTCATGTGGTCTCAAATCCGGCCGCAAGGGACTTTCCGCCAGAAAAGATTGAACGCGTAAAAATCTCCCATCAGGGTTTTGCGATTTCGAAGGGCGAAGCGGGCAGACGTTCCTGATTTCTGAGATTGGCACTGGCCGGGTTGTTTTGCCAGGCGTAGCGGACGTGGACCGGGTCGGGCACGGCTTTGGAGCGCACGACGAGCGAGTCTTTGCCGGTGATTTTGGCATTGGCAGGATGGAAAACGCCATCAGCCCCGGCGAGGGTGAAGCCAAGCAAGGGCGGGCCGTTGAAGGCGCGCAGGCCACTGCCAGTCTGGCTGAAGGTGAGTTTCACCCCGCCGTCAGTGAAGTCGGCCGCGTCCAGCTCGGGGCCGCCGCGCAGGGTGAGCTTGCCATAGACATCGGCGAGTGCCCAGCGGGCGAGGCGGCGTCCGACGGTGGTCTTGTCGGTCGGGTGGATGTCGTCGGTTTCGCCGATGTCGATGGCCACGGCCAGCCCGGCGTGCGGGTCCTTGCGGACGAAGCGGCGCTGGCTCTCGCGCAGATGCGGCCACGGATCATCGGATGGTTCGGATTTCACTGGCATGAACGAGGCGAGTTGGACGATGCCGACGGGCATGGAGGGGTTTTCAAACCACTTGCGCCAGTCGTTGAACAACACGGCGATGTGCTCATCATAGCGGGTGGGCTTGGTGGCATCGCCTTCGCCCTGATACCAGATGACACCGCGCAGCGCGGACGGCGCGACCGGGGCGATCATGCCATTGGCGAGCGAACCCGGGCGGTGCTGACTGGTGGGATCATAACCGGCAAACTTTGGCGCGTTGGGATGCTGTTGCGGGTTGATTTGGGTGCCGGGCGCGATGCCATTGGCCTTTTTCCATTCTTCCATGGCCTTTTTCCACTCTTCCAATTGAGCAGGAAATTTTGCGACGCCCTCTTCCCATGCCTGATGCCGTTCCATCAACTGTGGATGTTGAGGAAATGCCGAGCTGCGGGTCCAGGAGATGGCCGGGGTGCCGCCCCACGCGGATTGAATGAGGCCGACGGGCACTCCGAGTGCCGG
>CAXNHR010000128.1:0-6009 GCA_964202135.1 Luteolibacter sp.
TATGGCCTTCCGGGTCCTCGAGGATGCCATCGCCATCATCTTCCACCGTCCGCTGCCGACCTTGAAACGCAAGTTCTGGGTCTCGGCGCTGATGCCCTATCTTTTCATCCTCATCGTTGCTGCCGGCCTGATCCTCATCACCTCCGCCAACGCCATCATCGATGCCGGCGGACACCTCCGCCACTTGTTTCCCAGGATTGACGCGCTCATCCACCACCATCTCGGGCTCATCCTCTATGTCGCCGGCGTGCTCGGACTGGTCCTTCTGTTCACCCTATTTTATAAAATCATGCCCGTGGGCAGGGTCTCCTTCCACCGAGCCCTCGCCGGTGGCACCACGGCGGCCATCCTGTGGGAAATCGTCCGTCACCTGCTGGTCGCCTACTACACCAATGTCTCCATGGTCAATCTGCTCTACGGCTCCATGACCACCATCATCATCGTGCTGCTCACCATGGAAGCCGTGGCCTTGATCCTGCTGCTGGGTGCCCAGGTGATCGCCGATCTCCAGCACAAGGCGGACGCCGGACTGCCATGGCACCGCGATCCAAACGAGGACGCCGGCGTTTCCAAACCGCTCTAAAACCCGGCTGCGCCCGAATCTCCGCGCAAAAAATACTATCGTCTGGACTCCCGGCCAGGCCTGCTCCATCAGGCATCCGCGACCCCTTCGGGATAAGATACGCACAGCCTTAGCGACTTCCTGCGGTGTCAGTCCGGCATTAGCTGCAATGATCCCCCGCAACTCGCAACCACCTCCGCACAGATGATCACCAAAATCGACCACTTGGGCATCGCCGTCAAATCCCTCGACGAAGCCATTCCTTACTACGAAAACGTTCTTGGCCTTCACTGCGAGGGTCGCGAGGAAGTGGAATCCCAGAAAGTCCGCACCGCGTTTTTCGCCGCTGGCGACGTCCATCTCGAGCTGCTCGAGCCCACCTCCGAGGAAAGCCCGATCGCCAAGTTTCTCGAAAAAAACCCCTCCGGCGGCATCCACCACATCGCGTTTGCCACCGATGACATCACCGGCCAGCTCGCCCAGGCCAAGGACAAGGGCGCGCGCCTGATCCACGAAGTCCCCTTCGAAGGCGCGGCCGACAAACTCGTCGCCTTCCTCCATCCCAAATCCACCTTCGGAGTGCTCACCGAATTCTGCATGCCCGCCAAGGCCCATTGATCCCCAACCTGCCACCCATACCACTCACCAAACCATGGCCATCGACCCCACCCTGCTCGAGGGACTCAAGCAACGCCGCGAAGAGGCCCTGATGGGCGGCGGCATCGACCGCATCGAAAAACGCCACGAAAAAGGCCTGCTCTCCGCCCGCGAGCGGCTCGCCGCATTCTTTGACGGCGGTCATTTCATCGAGTTCGGCATGCACGCCCATCACTCGTGCATCAACTTCGGCCTCGAAAAACGCAAGATGCCCGGTGACGGCGTCGTCTGCGCCACCGGCTACGTCGATGGCCGCCCGGTCGCGGTTTACGCCCAGGACTTCACCGTCGGCGGCGGTGCCGTGGGTGCCATTCATGCCAAGAAAATCTGTGACCTGCTCGACTTCGCCATCAAGGCAGGCATCCCGGTGGTCGGCATCAACGATTCCGGCGGTGCCCGCATTCAGGAAGGCATCGAAGCCCTTTCCGGCTACGGCCAGATCTTCTTCCGCAACGTGCTCGCCTCTGGCGTCGTTCCGCAAATCTCGATCATCGCCGGCCCCTGCGCCGGTGGTGCCGCCTATTCGCCCGCGCTCACCGATTTCATCATCATGACGCGCAAGAACTCCAACATGTTCATCTGCGGCCCTGACGTCATCAAGGCCGCCACCGGCCAGGCGGCCTCGCTCGATCAATTCGCCTCCGCCGACGCGCACATGGCCGTTTCCGGCAACATCCACCTGGTGGCCGACGACGATGAACACGCCATGGCGCTCGCCAAGCGCCTGCTCGACTATCTGCCGTCCAACAATCTGGGCGACACGCCGCACAAGATGAATAACGAAATCCCGTGGGTCGAAGACCACGTGATGAACGATATCATCCCCGCCGATCCCAAGTCGCCACTCGACATGCAGCAGGTCATTGACCGCCTCGTGGATGCCGGCAGCTGGTTTGAAATCCAGCCCGGGTATGCCCCCAACATGATCACCGGCTTCGCCAAAATCGAAGGCCTCGTCGTCGGCATCATCGCCAACCAACCGAAGGTGAAGGCCGGCTGCATCGATATCGACTCGTCCGACAAGGCGGCCCGCTTCATCCGCGTCTGCAACATCTACTCGATTCCGGTGCTCTCGCTGGTGGACGTCCCCGGATTCATGCCCGGCCTGGCCCAGGAGCGTGGCGGTATCATCCGCCACGGTGCCAAGATGCTTTTTGCATGGGCATCCTGCACCACCCCCAAGATCACGCTCATTTGCCGCAAGGCCTACGGCGGTGCCTACCTCGCGATGTGCTCCAGCGACATGGGAGCGGATTTCGTCTTCGCTTGGCCCACCGCGGAAATCGCCGTCATGGGTGCCCAGGGGGCGATGAAAGTGCTCTACAAAAAGGAACTAGAGGAAGCCGAGGACCCCGCCGCCCTCGAGTTGGAACTGCGCAAGGCCTACACGGAGAAATTCGCCTCGCCTTACCAAGCGGCATCCAACGGCATGATCTCCGATGTGATCGACCCCGCCGTCTCGCGCAGCACTCTGGCCTTTGCCTTCCGCGGCATCATCGCCAAACACGAAACCCGGCCGCCCAAGAAACACGGCAACATTCCGCTCTAAGACCGCATGCAAATCCCGCTGCTCATCGCCACCGCCACCGAAGATCTGGCTCACTCGCATTCCGTGTGGGACGCCCTACCCCACCTTGGAGGCATGCTCATGGTGCTCGTCACCCTGACGGCCATGTGGGGTATCACCGCCTCAGTGGCGAAAATCATCGCCATCCTGCATGCCAAACAAACCGCCCCGGTGCCCGCACCGGCAACCGTCGTCCCCGAATCGGCAGCACCACCCGCCACTGCGGCTGATGCCGTCCCGGTGGCCGCGATTGCCGCAGCCGTGGCCGCTGTTTACGAAAACGAACAAATCGTTCCGTCCGAGGTTGCCGCCGTCATCGCGGCCGCCGTTGCCTGCATGTCCGGTGGCAGCCGCCGCATCATCTCCATCAAGCCGGCGGACCCGAGCTGGGAAAAAGCCGGCCGCCAGTCCATCCTCTACTCTCACAGAATCCGCTAACCTACTATCAATACCATGGAACAACTCCGCATCACCGTCGATGGAAAGACTTACCACGTCGTTGTCGAAAAACTCGAATCCTCGTCCGCATCCGCCCCGGCACCAGCCCCGGCACCAGCGCCGGTCGTCCGGGCCGCGCCCGCACCGGCCGCCAGCGCACCTGTGAGTGCCGCGCCAGCCGCCGCCGCCCCTGCCCCCAGCTCCGCACCCAAAGTCGCCGGCGCGGGCGATATGACCAGCCCGCTGGCAGGCATCGTGCAAGCCATCGCCGTGGAAGTCGGAACCCCAATCAAAGAAGGAGAACTCGTCATCACCCTTGAGGCAATGAAAATGTACACGCCGATCAACGCCACTTCCACCGGCACCATCAAGGCGATCCACGTCAAGGTCGGCGATGCCGTCGAGGAAGGTCAGCCGCTTTTCACCATTGGCTGAGGCCTTCCGCACTGACCACCCCCGCCGGCACGCCACGACGGCACCTCGCCATGTGATCACCCTGCCAAACGCCCATAAGGCACCACACCATGTTTCTAACAGCCTTCATCGACCTCAAGGAATTGTTCCTGAACACCGGCTTCGCTCAGCTGCAGTGGCAGATGGTTGTCATGTGGCTGATCTGCGGCCTATTGCTCTATCTGGCGGTCGTCAAGGGTTTCGAACCCTTGTTGCTGGTGCCCATCGCGCTGGGTGCCCTTGTCGCCAATCTGCCGGCCTACGACCTGATGGTCATGCCTCCCAGCGGCGAAGAGGCGGGCGGCCTGTTCTGGTATCTCCGTCAGGGCATCAACCTTGGCATCTATCCGCCGCTCATTTTCCTCGGTGTGGGAGCCATGATCGACTTCGGGCCGCTGATCGCCAATCCACGCACCCTCCTGTTAGGTGGTGCCGCGCAGTTGGGAATTTTCGTCACCTTTGTCGCCGCACCGCTGTTTGGCTTCGATCTGCTGGAGTCGGCCTCCATTGGCATCATTGGTGGTGCCGACGGACCGACCTCCATCTTCACCACCAGCAAGCTCGCCCCGCACCTGCTCGGGCCGGTGGCGGTGGCCGCCTACAGCTACATGGCGCTGGTGCCGCTGATCCAACCGCCGATCATGAAGCTCCTCACCACCGAGGCCGAGCGCAAGATCCGCATGAAAACACTGCGCAAGGTCAGCCGTTTCGAGAAGATGGTGTTCGCGATGGTGGTCATGGTTTTCTCCATTCTGGTCGTGCCGGATGCCGGCCCGCTCATTGCCATGCTCTTCATCGGCAACCTGCTGCGTGAGTGCAAGGTGACCGAGCGCCTTGTCAAGGCGGCGCAGAACGAGATCATCAACATCGTCACCATCTTCCTCGGCGTCTGCGTCGGCCTCAAGATGGGGGGGTTCCACAATGGTGTGCATCACTTCCTCAATTCACAAACCCTCGGCATCCTGTTCCTCGGTGTGGTCGCCTTCGCCTTCGCCACCGCTGGCGGCGTGCTGATGGCCAAGGCCATGAACATGTTCTCGAAAAACAAAATCAACCCGCTCATCGGCTCCGCCGGTGTCTCCGCCGTCCCCATGGCCGCCCGTGTCTCGCATGACATGGGCATGAAGGCGGATCCCGCGAACTTCCTGCTCATGCACGCCATGGGCCCCAACGTCGCCGGCGTCATCGGCAGCGCCCTGGCCGCCGGTTATTTCCTTTCAGTGCTCAAGTAAACCGATCCCACAATCCCGTCACGCATTGCCAGTCACATGAATAGTCCGTTCCCCATCCTCACAGCCGAGGAAGCCGCCGCCCTCATCCAACACGACCAAAACATCGGCTTCAGCGGTTTCACCCCCGCCGGAGCCGCCAAGGTGATCCCCACCGCCATCGCGGAAAAGGCCAAGGCCGAACACGCTGCCGGCCGCGATTTCAAAGTCGGAGTGATCACCGGTGCCTCCACCGGCCCCTCGCTCGACGGAGCCCTCGCCAAGGCCGATGCCATCAAGTTCCGCACGCCCTATCAATCGGACAAGGACCTGCGCGCCAGCATCAATGCCGGCAAGACGCATTTCTTCGACATGCATCTTTCACTGCTCCCCCAATACGTCCGATATGGATTTCTCGGGGAACTCGATTGGGCCATCGTCGAAGCCGCCGATGTCTCTGTGGATGGCAAGGTCCTGCTCACCACCAGCGTCGGTGCCGCACCCACTTTCCTCTCCAAGGCGAAACGTGTCCTGATCGAGGTCAACAAGCGCCACCCGAAGGAGTTGTTAGGATTCCACGACATCTACGAACCCGCATCGCCACCCAATCGCCGCCCGATCCCGATCTGCGCCGCTGATGACCGTATCGGCACCCAGCGCGTCTGGGTCGATCCTAAAAAAATCGTTGGCATCGTCTATACCGACCGCAAGGACGAGGTGAAGGACTTCTCACCCGTCACCGACGTCACCACCCGCATCGGGCTCAACGTCGCGGAGTTCCTCGCTGCGGAAATCCGCAACGGTCACATCCCGAAAGCCTTCCTGCCGATCCAATCCGGAGTCGGCAACGTCGCCAACGCCGTGCTCGGCGCGATGGGCGACCACCCGGAAATCCCGCGTTTCCAGATGTATTCGGAAGTGATCCAGGATTCCGTTATCGAACTCGTGAAACAGGACCGCTGCTCGTTCGTCAGCGGAGTTTCCCTCACCGTCACCGACCCCGTGCTGCAAAGCATGTATGACAATCTCGACGCCTTCCGCGGCCGCCTGCTGCTTCGCCCGCAGGAAATCGCCAACAACCCGGAAATCGTCCGCCGCATCGGCATCATCTCCATCAACACCGC
>CAXNHR010000129.1:0-6000 GCA_964202135.1 Luteolibacter sp.
GGAGAGAATGAAGCGTCCGGAGTTCATGGACGAAAATTCTGGAAAATGCCGCCGCAGAGTTCAAATCCGTCACACGCTTTTCTGTGCCTAATCCACTCATTTGAAATGCTTTCTAGAAACTTGAATTGAATTCAACCGGACACCCGTGATGATTTTTATCATTTCAGGAACCACTCAGGGCGTCGGTTGGATGGCGTAGCGAAAATTGAAGCGGCGGCTGGGTGCGGAGTCGCCGTTGAGTGCGAAGCCGTTCGCATCGGCGGGTGCGCCGGTGTTGTCGGCCCACTTGAAGTCGATGCCGCCGGTCAGATCCTCCTTCCAGCCGATGAGCGCAGTGGGCACGGCGAGTTCGATGCGCTTGCCCTTGGTGCGGAATGGGATCTTACCGGCATTTTCCCATGTGAAACTGCCATCCGCCGCGCGCACCGCCTTGTGGATGCTGGTTTCCCGGTCGGTTACCGGCTCCATGTTCACCACAAAATCATATCCCTGCCAACCGGTAGAGGCGTCCTGATCGGCATCGATGAACAAACGCATCCAGTCCGGGTCCGTGTGCGGGGTGAGATCCTCGCGCGTCACGGCGAGGAAGAACAGGTTCCGGTCATCGCGTGAAACCTTGGCGGAAATGATATCATTGCGGCCGCTGGTATTCACATAGCGGTCGATGCGGCCCCAGCCCATGTGGTCGCGGTGGGCGGTGTCGAAGGCATGATCGCGGTATTCGGGCGTGACTTCCGCCCACTCGCTGAAGCGGCCGTCGATGCGCATGGCCTTGGGCTTTCCGGCGGGCGGGATCGGCCGCGCGCCCTTGAGTTTGCGAATGTGCCCGGCCATCTGGTAGTAAAGGCTGTCGGAGGAGGCCTCCTTGGTCGGTTCGGTGTCGCGGTTGTATTCCTCGTCGAAGGCATCCACGAACACCGGGCTGCCTTTCGGTGCGAGCTTGCCGAACATCGCGTCCTTCACACCGTCGGCGATGAAGCGCTGGGCGACCCACTCGTTCCAACCGGTGATCATGGTGATGGGCGCGTCCACCTCATGGACGCGCTTCCATTGCTCCTCGAAATAAAGCCCTAGCTCCGGCCGGGCCTGATCGCGCGGCGGCTGCACCTTGTTCTGGTTGCTGCGGCCGATGTTGGTGGTGGAGTGCTGCGCGACGGACGCGATGATCTGCTCGGGCTTGTCCTTGGACTCGTGCCAGCCGTAATTCTGCGGGCTGTGGTCGAGCCACGGCCACTTGTCCTTGCCGTCGGCGAACCACGGCTGGCCCTGTGTCCACGCCCACGACTCCCGCCAAGTGAAGGCGTTTTTGATTTCATCCGGCAAGCCGGTGTTGGTGGCGAGGATTAGCGGCTTGCCCTGCCACTCGAACCACAGGTCCTTGTAGCGGCCGGGCTTGTAAATGTCCTCATACAGGGAGGTGATGACATTCTTGTAATCGCAGTGGGTGTAGGTGAAGAAGGCGAACTTCGGCACCTTGCGGCCCTCGGTCTTGAGCTTCTCGAACTCGGAGAAAATCACATCATAGACGCCCTTGTAGGTGTAGCCGTTGGTGGCATCCATGAAGAGGAAATCGATGCCGGCATCGGCCAGCATTTCCGCATGCTTGCGGATGACGTAGCGGTCATCGGACACGTAGTATCCCATTTCCGGCTCGCCCCAGTGGTGGAACTCGCCCAAGGCACCGAGCGCCGGATTCGCCGGGTTTTCCGCGAACAACTTCGTGAGGTTGTGCGGGCTCTGGTATTGCTCCGCCGGTTTCACCTTTGCGACCACGCCGTGATCGGCGCGCATCACCTCGCCGCCGCCGTAGCCGTGGGGGCCCAGCCAGGTGGAATAAAAGATGCCGACCTGCTTGTCCTCCTGCGGCGGCCGGACCTCGCCGCCCACCGGCAGCTTGCGGCCGATGGCATCGGTGGCCACCCAGGTATCGCTGTAAACATCGCGCGGGGATTCCGTGGCGAGGTCTTCGTCAACGACGGGATCCGAGCATCCGCTGAGTGCGAAAATGGCGGCGGCGGATAGCAATGCGGAGGTGGAGCCTGAATTCATGAGGGTGAGAAATGGATCAATGTTGCGGGCCGACGCTGCGACAGGCAGCGCCTGATACCGCCCCGCGGCGCGCCATGTTTCAATCCGGAAAAGAAATTTCGGCGGGGCGGCATCTCTGTCGCTCTCTTCGCTTCGTTCATTATCCGGCATTTGGGCTAGCCCAGTTGCGGGCTTCCGGCTAATCACTACGCAAGCCCGCCGCACCGCATGCTTTCCTGGAACGAAATCCGCCACCGCGCCATCGCCTTCTCCCGCGATTGGAAGGGCACCACTTCCGAGAAATCCGAGCGCCAGTCCTTCTGGAACGAGTTCTTCGATGTCTTCGGCATCAAACGCCGCGCCGTCGCCTCCTTCGAGGAACCGGTGAAAAAACTCTCCGGAAACTGGGGCTACATCGACCTCTTCTGGCCCGGCCGCGTCCTCATCGAGCACAAGTCCGCCGGGCAGGATCTGGACAAGGCACACGCCCAGGGAATGGAATACATCCGCGGCCTCGTCGATTCCGGCCGCGGGAAGGAAGTGCCGCGCTGGCTCATCGTCTCCGACTTCAAACGCATCGCCCTGCACGATCTGGAGCCAGAGCAGGACCCCGACTTGCCGCTCTTCAAGCGCCTGCCACCCTCCATCGAGTTTCCCTTGGAGGATCTCCACAAGCACATCCGCCGCTTCGCCTTCATCCCCGGCTACAAGCAGCACAAACTCGATCCCGAGGACCCGGCGAACATCGACGCCGCCGAACTCATGGCGCATCTGCATGATGCCCTCAAAGCCGGTGGTTTCTCCGGCCATGACCTCCGCGTTCTGCTCGTCCGCCTGCTCTTCTGTCGCAACCCCTTTCACATGGGTTCACCATTTCCATATTGACAGCAATCAAAAATATGTTCGATTGAACCCATGAAGCAACTCCAATCAATAGAACTCTTTTCTGGCGCAGGTGGACTCTCTCTAGGGCTTCACGAGGCGGGATTCAAGCATCTGGCGCTCTACGAGTGGAATGCGGCTGCCGTTGACACGCTCATTTACAATCAAAAGATCGGGTATCATTCCCTGCAAGACTGTGAAATCCACCGCACTGACGTGCGGGATGTCGATTTCAAACGCTTCAAGGGCATCGATCTTGTGGCGGGAGGTCCGCCCTGCCAACCGTTCTCCATGGGTGGAAAAGCCGCTGGAATGAAAGACGCGCGTGATATGTTCCCGCAGGCCATCCGAGCCGTTGCAGAGGCTCAGCCCAGAGCCTTTCTTTTCGAGAATGTGAGAGGCCTTCTTCGCCCGGCTTTTGCCAACTACGTCGAATACATCCGCTTACAGATGGAATTCCCCGAGTTCCCCACTTCCGATAACATTAGCTGGGATCAAAATCTCGCCCGCTTGCAGCGCCACAGCGAGCGAATCGGCAAAAACATCGAAGGCCTTCGCTACCGAGTCTATCGACATCAAGTCAATGCTGCGGACTTTGGTATCCCGCAACAACGCCACCGTGTATTCTTCATTGGTTTTCGTGCTGACCTGCCCACCGAGTGGTCATTTCCACTAGAAACGCACGCAGATCCCGAATCGCCCCAATTCCGGAAAGCAGGACACAAGATGTTGCCATGGGTTCCTTTGAAAGAAGCGCTTCGGAACCTGCCCACCCCCTCCAGTCGCTCCGCCCGCAAGTGGCACAACCATGTTCTCCAACCCGGTGCGAGAATCTATCCCGGCCACACCGGCAGTCCGCTGGACCGTCCCGCTAAAGCACTCAAAGCTGGCGATCACGGCGTTCCCGGCGGAGAAAACATGATACGCTTCGCCGACGATTCCGTCCGCTACCTCACGGTTAGGGAGAGCGCCCGCGTTCAGACGTTCCCCGATGATTACGTGTTCTTAGGCAGTTGGACCGAAGCAATGCGGCAGCTTGGCAACGCTGTCCCCATGCGCCTCGCGGAAATCGTTGGCAGGTCTGTCGCGAAAGCTCTGGCTGGACAAAAAGCCATCGCCAAACAAGCTGAGGGCCATGAAGCCATACAATCCGCTTGAAAAGGAAAACCTGGGCAAGAGCGTTGCCGATTCCTTGATCAAGCAGAAGGCGGTGCCTCTTGGTTCAATCGAGCGCTTCTCCGGTGCCGGTGTCTATGCGATCTACTACGTCGGAGACTTCGATATCTACTCGAAACTTCGAAATTGGAACACGAGCGTAGATGACCTGAATGTCCCCATATACGTCGGAAAGGCAGTCCCTACAGGCGGAAGAAAAGGAAACATTGATCCGGAAGTTTCCGCAAAAGGAGCCGCGCTATTCAACCGGCTCGACGAGCATAGAAAGTCCATCGAACAGTCCACGAACCTCGACATCGGCGATTTCTGGTGCCGTTACCTTGTGGTGGATGATATTTGGATTCCGCTTGGGGAGTCACTGCTGATCCAACGCCACAGACCCGTCTGGAACTCCCTTGTCGACGGGTTTGGAAACCACGATCCGGGCTCTGGACGGCACAAAGGCGCTAGACCCAGCTGGGACACCCTTCACCCGGGAAGAACATGGGCTGACCGGTGCGCCGCATCAAAGCTGACGGAAGCCCAGATAAGGCAGCAAATTGATCAATATTGGGCATCCTACAAAGGCCCGGAAGTCGAAGAGCAATAGCCACGCTTTCAAAATCCCGCTTCAGACGCCCAGCGCGCCAAAGTCGAAGAATGCGCGAGAGAGGTTATTGCCGCCCGCGAGCAATTCCCCGGCAGCACCTTGGCGGACCTTTACGATCCGGTGTCGATGCCGACGCGCCTCGCCAAGGCCCACGAGGCGCTCGACCGCGCGGTGGACCTCTGTTACCGCAAGGAACCCTTCGCCACCGACCGCCTGCGCGTCGAATACCTCTTCGCCCTCTACGAACAACTCACCGCCCCGCTGGCCGTGGAGAAGAAGACGAAGAAACGGAAACTGTAGCGTCGCTCTATGAGCGTCGCTGGATTTCCCCTTGCAGCTTGCGACAACCGGAGCGCAGCGGAGATAGCCGGAGGCAATCACAGACCGCCGCTACATGGCTCAGGTCCACCGTGGCGGTCGCCACGTCGTTTGGGCCACCGGCCGGGCCATTTGGAGCACCGACCCGGCCGTTTGAACCACCGACCCGGCCGTTTGAACCACCGACCGGGCCGTTTGGACCACCGACCGGGCCGTTTGGACCATCGACCGGGTCGTTTGGACCATCGACCGGGTCGTTTGGACCACCGACCGGGCCATTTGGGCCACCGACCGGGCCGTTTGGAGGATCGACCAGTAAATAAGAAGGGATGCTCAGGACACCGTGACCACCAGCGTTTGCCCGGCGTTGACGGTGGCTTCGAGTGCAACCGTCGCACGATCTCCGGCGACGGAAATTGCGGCGGGAACCGGCTTGCCGTCGAGCGTCACCGCGACCTTTGCACCCTGCTGGATCGCGGCGGGCAGGGTGAGTGCAAAGCTCTTGAGCGGAACCTTGCCGGATTTCACGGCGAGTCTCGCCTCCAGCGTGCCACCGGTGATTTTCTGGCTGAAAGTCCCCCACCCTTCGGCGGCGGTGAAGAACGAGCAATGATCCTCCGGTTTCCACACCGGATTGAAGCCGATGCTCTGCGCCGGACCGTCGTAGGTGAATCCCTGGGACGCCAGCAGCGTGGACCAGATCGCCATGGCGCGGGCGTAGAACTTCCCGGCCTCGTCATCGCCGAAGGGATTGCCGCTGTAGCCCCAGGAGGCGTATTCCCAGGTGGAGAGATTCGTGCGGAGGCGGCCGTCATAGCGGTCAGACGCGGCGCGAAGAACGGTGAAGGGTTCCTTCAGCAATCCGGACTTCATCATCATCGCGGCGGCGGCGTATTCGAACCCGCTCATCACCTCGTCGGCGTAGCCGATCTCGCCTTTCATGTGCGAGCCCAGTCTGTCGCCGCGGGGCCAGGTGCATTGCTGCATGCCAGCGTCCGGTTCATCCA
>CAXNHR010000130.1:0-5977 GCA_964202135.1 Luteolibacter sp.
CGTTTTTCCGCGATCGACATGGTGCCGCTCATCACCTTGAGGCGGGCGATGATGGGAGGCAGCAGTTTTTTCGGATGGGTATCCACATGGATCAGCTTGCCATCGAGGCGGTAGCGGACGCGCACCGAGGTTTCCATCGGCTCGATGTGAATGTCTGAGGCGCGGACGCGGAAGGCCTCGGAGAGCATTTGAAGCACCAGGCGGATGATCGGCGCGTCGTCGCCGGAGTCGCCCGCCTCGGCGTCGCCGGTGGTGACGGTGAGGCCACCGGCACTTGCGCCATCGGTAGATGCGCTGCCTTGATAGAACTGGTGCAGGTGGTCCTGAATGTCCTGGCGGGTGGCGCAGACGAGATTGAGTTCGCGGCCGACGATGTGGGGCAGGCTGTCGAGGGTATCGAAATCCAGCGGGTCGGCGATGGCCACGGTGAGCATCATGCCGTCGTCCTCGACCGGGATCACGCGGTAGCGGTTCGCGGTTTCCTCGGTGATGGTCTCGGTGATTCCTGGTTCGAAGCTGGCTTCGGATAGCCGGATGAATGGAATGCTGGCGTTGGCCGCAAGGGTCCGGGCGACGTCTTCCTGGGTGAGGCTGGTATGGGCCAGCAAGTGCTCGACGATGGTCTCGGCACCGGACAAGGCACGGCGTGCGCGATCAACATCATCGGCGCTCACCATGCCGGCTTCGGTGAGCAGTTCTGCGAGGTAATCTTCGTTGGAAAACACGGGTTGCGGAGTCCTTGGGGAATGGTTGATGGGATTCTAGCAGCGGCGCGAACGGCCCTTGCAGCATCTTCATCAGCGTGGGCAAGCCCCCCGGCGCTTGTCAACCGGGCACATCAGGGGAAATCAGGTTTTTCTCGTCTGGCCACCTCTGCATCCGCAGATTGTAAGCACCATGCCTATTCATTGGCATCAGCTGCATGGCGGATGAAACACGACCGCCTGCTCAATGTTTGCCGAAGGCGGTGGTGATTTCCTCCAGCGAGACACCCAGCACGGCCCGCGCGATCGGATCGAGCGCGGCGGCATCGCCTTGGAAATGGATCGTGTCCTGCACGTGGGTGAGCGTCTGGCCCGGCTCCAGCGGCAATGCCGGCGAGGAGGTTTCCAATTCGTAGAACGGTCCGAGCGGTGGCTCGCCCGGCGTGGCGGGGCCGTCGTTGTAAGCATTGATCAGATCTCCGGCGTAGGGGTCCGCGTGATCCTGCCACTGCGAGCGCACATACGGCAGTTCCGCAGCGTTGGGCGGCGCCTCGCAGCGCACGATGGTCAGGATACCGCGGTCCGCATCGTAACTTCCGGCGATGCCTGTGGTGCGTCCCGGTGGCACGCCGATCTTGGAGCGATATTCGCCATCGCCCTTGTAAAAGACCACCTTGTCGGTGGCGATCAGGCGGTCGTTTTCAAGCGGGCCGAAATAATCCGGGTTCACCGCATTTCCGGGGCCATCTTTGAGCGGGATGACCATGGTCACGCCCGGGCCGTGATGGAACATGCCTAACAACCAGATGGAAACCAGCCCGCCATCCTTGGTCCATGCCTCGCTGCCGCGGTTGGTGACCTGGTTGGTGCTGCGGTAGGCCACCGACTTCACTCCCTCCGGTATGGAAGTCTTGATGGCTGCGGAAACCGCTTCCTTGTCGAGCAACTCCACCGTGCGGCGGATGCCCATTTGCAAGTCCGTCCCGGCGCGGTTGACCAGCGAGGCATTTTTGGAGAACTCGATGCGCCTGGCATCGCTGGCCACCACCTCGAATGGCTCGGTATCTATCAGCGCCGGCGTGGTCCAGTTTTCGAAAACATAGGGCACTCCAGGTGGGAAAAACAACGCGTATTGGCCACCTTCCGGGCCGAGCCAGAAACGTTCCTCGCCACCGAAGACATGGATGTGGCGCGCCAACCCGGTGCGCTCCGCCGGAGGCAGGATGCCGCTTTTGATGTTCTCATGATGAATCCAGCCAAGGCTGTCGCCCGCATCGCCGCCGGCGCTCGAAGTCATCACCCGTCCCTGCCACGCGGGCGCGACGGCCACCCGGGCGCCGCTGGCGGCATCTTCCAAAAGATGGACCTCGGTGTGTTGCTTGAGAAACGCCAGATCACTCCCGAAGCTGCCCGCAGCGGGCCCTTCGCCGGCATCCGGCGGAGTGGCGGATTTTTCACAGGCACTCGGCAGCGCTGCTGCCGCCACGATGGAAAGCAATTTGATGGATTTCATACGGCACGGGAAATGCCCTTTAGGCACGGCACATGCAAGGAGGGAATCCCGACATGTGGGCGACGGAGCAAAAGCGGATTTGTTGCCGGAGCAAAAGCGGACAAATTACAGCGTGAAATGGCCGAGAATCGGCGGCCATGTTAAGTTTGGTGAATGTTCGAGCACCCAGAGCTTGCGAAAGGGGTGGAAAAGCACGGTGACCGACTTGCGGCAGGTGGGCGAGATTTCGTAGTCGATGCCGCCGAATTGCATGATGTGGCGGAGATGAACCTTGCGGCTGTTGCGTAGCGATAAGTGCAGATCCAGAAGTGATGGCTCGGGCGTGGGACGGAGTTGCGCGCTGCGTTTCAAAATCTGCTCTTCCCAGACCTCGTTGGGCACCTTGCCGGTGGTGCGCAGGGTTTTACGGTTCTGGCGCTGGATCTCCATTTGAAGGATCTCGTCGGCGTGCTGCCACTTGTTGACTTTTTCGTGTGCCATGAGGGTCACGAGGCGGTTTTGGAAGGTTCCAAAGCGCCGTTCGATCTTGCCCTTGGCTTGGGGCGTGGGAGCCACGATGTGGGCAACGTGCAGCGCGCGCAGGGCGCGCTGAAATTCGCTCTTCGGGTCGCTGTGGTCGTGGCTTGAACTCGGGCCGAAGAGGCTGAGCCCATCGGTGTAGATGACTTGTGGCAGGCCGTGGCGCTCGAAGGCTTCGCGGAAGTGCAGGAAGTGATCCCAAGTGGTGTCGCGCTCGACGAATCGACCTGCCACGCAGAGGCCGGAACAGTCGTCCACGGTGAGCAACAGGATTTGCTTCTCGGCGGCGGGCCACCACTGGTGGATCGAACTGTCGTGTTGCCAGAGTTCGCCGACATGGGCGCGGCGGAAACGCCGATAGGTGTGGGGTTTGCGTTCGGGTTGCGGGATCAGGTGGGCGAGGTGGGCTTTGACATAGTCTTCCACCGTTGAACGGGCTCGCTTGAAGTCGTGAAGCCGGTCCATTTCATCGGCAACGAGCTGGAAATTAGGCGGGTTCTGCAAGGGCAAGAAGTCCGTGAGGAGCTCGATGACTTCGGCAGGCCATGCCTCGCCATGGTCGCCTCCGCTTGTGCCGGGCTGATAGCCCGACTGGTCCTTGAGCCATTCGGTGCGCAGTTCATAAAGCCGTGTCCGGCCTACTTCCAACCGGGCGCAAGCACTGGTGGCATCCATCGCGCCGCTGTTGAAGTCGCGCAGAATGCTTCTAACAAACTCGGGAGGCAGGCGGTGGGTGATCTGTTTCTTTTCATCCCGCTCTCCTTTGCCTCAATGGGCTTGACTGGCAATACCGCGCTCATGGGGGCTCTGCCCCCAGTCCCCGGAGTTTATCGCTTTGGGCCAATGGGCCGCGGCACGAAGCGATCCATGCCGCGGCCCGGGCTTTTGGCCCCTCTGGCATCGCCCGCCGCTCCGGTTGCCCTCCGGCAGAGCCGTATCCTGCGAACGATGCCTCATGCTCACCAATAATCCTCTCAACACCAGTCACTTCCCAGCATCATTCCAACAAATCCGCTTTTGCTCCGTCTCTCTATCCGCTTTTGCTCCGGTGCTGTTCGCTTTTGCTCCGGCCCCGACAGGAGGGAATCCCGACAGGAGGGAATCCCGGTGCTTCACAGGTCGAGCCTCGTTTTTTTCTCGCGCCCGCTGCCCGTCGCCGACGCACCATAAAATTCCGCTTGCAACAATATCGCATATTTGAAATATAAAATCCATGCCCGTTGCGAAACTGGAAGCGTTTGAGAAGACCTCCGTGGATCTGGCGGCATTTGCACGTGCCTTGAGCCACCCGGCGCGGATCTGTATTTTGCGGCAGTTGGCGGGTAGGGGAGAAAAGCCGTGCATGGAGATTGTGGCGGCGTTGCCGCTGTCCCAGCCGGCGTGCTCGCGCCACATCAACGAACTGCGCAAGGCGGGGCTGTTGAAATCCCGAACGCGCGGCAGTAATGTTTTTTTCCGGATCGATGAATCGGCGCTGAAGCGCTTCTGCCAAGCGATGAACCAGAGCTTGCATCCTGATTCCGGAAAAGCCGCCTGAGAGGCGGCCCTCAAATTCAATCCTCATGAAAACCAAACCAGAAACGATCGTCATCGTCGGCGGCGTGGCCGGCGGAGCCTCCGCCGCGGCCCGCGCGCGTCGCCATTCCGAGAGCGCGCACATCATCCTCATTGAGCGCGGACCAGACGTTGCCTTCGCCAACTGCGGCCTGCCTTATCACATCGGCGGCGAGATCCCGGATCGTGCGGAACTCGCGCTGCAGACGCCCGAGAGCCTGCGCACCCTGCTCAATCTCGATGTGCGCACGCTCACCGAGGCCACCGCCATCGACCGTTCTAACAAACAAGTCCGCGTGCGCTCTCTCGCAGATGGCGCTGAGCCCATGATATCCTACGACAAGCTGATCCTCTCACCGGGCGCGAGCCCGCTGCGGCCGCCGCTGCCGGGCATCGACAGCCCCTTGATCCTCACGCTGCGCAACCTGGAGGACATGGACCGCATCAAGGCCGCCGCCGCCAAGGTCGAGCGCGTCGCCATTATCGGTGCGGGTTTCATCGGTCTGGAAATGGCGGAGCAACTCCATGCGATCGGCAAGCAGGTCAGCGTGATCGAAATGCAACCCCAAGTGCTGCCGCAATTGGATGCGGAAATGGCCAAGCCGCTTGCCAAGGCCCTGCGCGACAAAGGCGTGGACTTGATCCTCGGCGATGGCATCGAGGGCTTCGAAAGCCGCCCGGATGGCATTTCCGCGAAGTTGAAATCCGGCAAGTCGTTGGAAACCGGGCTGGTCATCCTGTCCATCGGCGTGAGGCCGGAAAACGGTCTCGCCAAGGATGCCGGCCTAGCACTCGGTCCGCGCGGACATATCATTGCCGACAAGTATCAACTCACTTCCGATCCGGATATCTATGCGGTGGGCGACGTTTGTGAAACCGAAGATCCCATCCTCGGTCGGCGCGTGGCCATCGCGCTCGGCGGCCCGGCCAACCGACAAGGCCGCACCGCCGCGGATCACATGTTTCTCGGCGAAAAGGCGCTGCTCTATCCCGGCAGCATCGGCACCTCCATCGTGCGGGTGTTCGATCTCGCGGCGGGCATCACGGGATGGTCTGAGACGCGGCTCAAGATGGAGGGTGTCTCCTATCAGGCCGTCACCGTCAACGGCGCGTCACACGCCAGCTATTTCCCCGGCGCGGAAACCATCACGCTCAAACTGCTGTGGTCGCCGGAGGACGGCCGCGTGCTCGGCGCGCAGGCCAGCGGCAAGGACGGCGTGGACAAGCGCCTGGACATCATCGCCACCGCCTTGCGCGCACGCATGACCATCGAGGATCTCGTCCACCTTGAGTTGTCTTACGCCCCGCCTTTTGGCAGCGCCAAGGATGTGGTGAACGTCGCTGGTTTCGCCGCCTGCAACATCCGCGACGGCCTGCTCGTGCCGGTGCCGAACCTGCAAAGTGCCGGCGCCCAGATCATCGATGTCCGCCCGGCGGCGACCGCAGCCAAACTGCCGGTGCCCGGTGCGAAAAACATCCCGCTCGGCGAGTTGCGCCGCAGGCTTGATGAAATCGACCGCAGCCAGCCGGTGTTCACGATCTGCCAGATGGGCAAGACCAGCTACTTCGCCGCGCGTATCCTTGCCAACCACGGCTTCGATGCCCGCAGCATTCTCGGCGGCGCGCATCACCAGGTGTAGCTTCCTCAACGTCTAACAGAACGTGCCTCGCCGCTTTGCCCGAACTC
>CAXNHR010000131.1:0-5957 GCA_964202135.1 Luteolibacter sp.
CCGGCAGCAGCGCCGCCACGCCGACGATCACCGCAAGCTTGAAGGGCAGCGCCGCGCGCAGCATCGCGAGCAGCAGCAAGACACCGAGCGCCATGAACAGCAGGCCATGCGCCCAGCCGACCCATTTCACGGCGAGCGGCATCCCCCACGCGTATTTGAGCGGCATGGCCACCAGCAGCAACAGCAGATAGGAAACCCCTTCGGTGAGGGAAACGGCGCGAAGCAAATGCATCAGATTCATGGCGCGGGGGAACTAACGCGGCCTGCCGGATTTATCAAAAGATTTCCGACGTGCCCACCGCCTTGACGCCGCGGCGCATGCCTTTCAGATTCGCCAAAAAGCTGGCGGGCGGGTGCTTCAGTGCCGTTGCAGCCGGAAATCCAGAAAACCCATGATGATGAAGCACCTTTCGGTTTTGAGCCTCACCCTCGCCATCTGCATGCCAGCCTCAGCGGCATTGCGCGTCGGTTCGCCGCGCTGTGAAAACCTCGTCAATCCGCTGGGAATCGACACCCTTCAGCCGCGCCTGCGGTGGCTGCCGCTCTCGGATGAACGAGGCCAGTGCCAGACGGCTTACCGGATTCTTGTTGCCAGCGATCAAACCGTGTTGAGCAAGGACCGTGGAGACCTGTGGGACAGCGGCAAGGTGGAGTCCGATGAAACGGCGCACATCCGCTATGCCGGCAAGCCGCTGGCAGCGCGGCAAGCGGCGTTCAGGAAAGTGCGCCTCTGGGATCGAGAAGGCAAAGCCGGCCCATGGAGCGAGCCCGCGCTGTGGGAAACCGGCATCACCGACCCGGCGCAATGGCAGGCGCAATGGATCGCGCGCAACAACGACATCCATGAAAAGTCCGCGCCCATGCTGCGCCGCGCTTTCACGCTCGATGGCGCGGTGAAGCGCGCCCGTTTGTATGTTTCCGGGCCCGGCTATCATGAGATCCGGCTCAACGGCGGCAAGGTGGGAGATCATCTGTTAGATCAGGGTTACACCCGCTATGACAAGCGGGTCCTGTATGTCACCCATGATGTGACAGCCATGCTCAAGCCCGGTGCGAATGCCATCGGCGCGATGCTTGGCAACGGCTGGCAAAACGTCCAATACCGCAACGCGTGGGATTTCGACAAAGCTCCATGGCGCGCCTCGCCAAGGCTGGTCTGTTCGCTGCACATCGAGCTTGAGGTCGGCAGCTCGCTGGTCATTGGCAGTGGCCCGGATTGGAAATGCTCGCCAAGCCCCATCACCTTCAATGTGATCTACGGCGGAGAAACGTATGACGCGCGGCTTGAACAAGCCGGCTGGGATCAGGCGGGCTTCGATGACTCCGCATGGCAACCCGCGCAGCTGGTGGATGCCCCCAAAGGCCGACTGGTGGCGCAGGCGATGCCTCCGATCAAGGCCTCGCAGGTCATCGAACCGGTGGCCGTCACCGAGCCGAAGCCCGGTGTGTTCGTGTTCGATCTCGGTGTGAACATCGCCGGATTTCCCGAGCTGAAAGTGAGCGGTCCGGCCGGCACGCAGGTGGCGATGAAGATGGGCGAGCGCTTGCTGCCCGATGGCACCGTGGACCAGAAGGAAATCGCCGAGCATGTGGTGAAATATGATCCCAGCCAGCAGTTCCAGACTGATACTTATATCTTGAAAGGAAGCGGCGAGGAACGCTGGCACTCGCGCTTCACCTATCATGGTTTCCAATACATGGAAGTCACCGGCCTGCCGACCAAGCCCGGGCCCGACACGCTGCGCGGAGTCTTCATCCACAGCGCGGTGCCGGAGGCCGGTGGATTCGAGTGCTCGAATCCGCTGCTCAACCGCATCTGGCAGGCCACCCGCATGGCCTATCTCGGCAACCTCCACGGCATCCCCACCGATTGCCCGCACCGCGAGAAAAACGGCTGGACCGGCGACGCGCACCTCGCCTGCGAGCAGGGGTTGTTCAACTACGACGCAGTCGCGGTTTATGAGAAATGGCTCAACGACCTCGCCGACGAGCGGCAATCCACCGGCGAGCTGCCGGGCATCGTGCCAACCGGCGGCTGGGGCTACCAATGGGGCAACGGCCCGGCTTGGGACATCGCCTATCTGCTCATCCCCCATTATCTCCACCAATACCAGGGCGATACCACCACCATCGAGCGCCACTATGACGGCATGAAGCGCTATGTGGACTATCTGGGCACCGTCGCCAAGGATGGCATTGTGGACATTGGCCTTCCAGACTGGGCTCCATTCGAAACCAAGACTCCGGTCGAAGTCATTTCCACCAACTATTATCATCGTGGCGCACGGCTGGTTTCGCGGGCGGCCGCGCTGCTCGGTAAAAATGACGATGCCGAAAGTTATGCCAAACTCGCCGACTCGATCCGCGAGGCGTTCCACCGCAGGTTTTATGACGCGGAGACCGGACTTTATGCCAATGGCAGCCAGACTTCGCTGAGTTGCGCGATCTATCACGATCTGGTCCCTGCGTCAGAGCGCGGGCGGGTGCTCGACAATCTCGTCGCCAACATCGAAGGCCGCAACGGCCACATCGACGCCGGCATCCTCGGCTCGAAATACATCCTCAACGCGCTCAGCGAGAACGGCCGCCACGAGATCGCCTACCGCATGGCCACCCGCCACACGCTGCCAAGCTGGGGCTGGTGGATCAGGCAGGGCGCCACCACGCTGTGGGAAAATTGGGACGGCGGGAAGTCGCGCAACCACATCATGTTCGGCGAGATCAGCGCGTGGTTTTACCGTCATCTGGCCGGCATCAATCCAGACCCCGCCGCGCCGGGGTTCAAGCAAATCATCATCAAGCCGCGGCCGGCGGGCGATCTGACCGCAGCCCGCGCGCATTATGATTCCGTGCGCGGCCGGATCGTCAGTGACTGGAAGATCGCGGATGGCCGCTTCGAGCTGCGGGTTGTGATTCCGCCCAACACCAGCGCCACCGCCGCACCGGGCGTCACCTTCCTGCGCATGGAGGACGGACGCGCGGTTTTCCGTGTGACATCCGGAAGTTATGCATTCGCGACGGACTACAAGCCTTGATTCCAGCCACCCCATGAAGCAGCCACCTCTTTCCGCCAACCCCGCCCCGATACCTGCGGTCCTGTTCATGCATCCGGACCTGGTCTCGCGCGTCTATGATGAGCGCAATTTCGCGGCGCTGCGGGAACACCTGTTGCTGCCCGGGATCTGCGTTGGCCGGGACAACTGGCGCGATCACCTCGACCTGCTGCGCAGCGCGCGAGTGGTCGTTTCAAGCTGGGGCGGCCCTCAGTTGGAGGGCGGGCTGCTCGATGCCATGCCGTCGCTTGAGTTATATCTTTATGGCGCGGGTTCCATCAAGGGGCTGATGGGTGAGGCGGCATGGGACCGCGGCATCCGCATCACCAGCGCCGCGCAGGCAAACGGCGTGCCGGTTGCGGAGTTCGCACTGGCACAAATTCTTTTCAGCATGAAACACGGCTGGAGCATGATGCGCCGCTGTTCTTCCGGCGAGCGCTCGCTTTGGCTGATGAACAAGGATGTGCCGGGAAATTATCATACCCACGTCGGCGTGATCGGCCTGAGCATGATCGGCAGGCAACTCTGCCGCCTGCTGCGGCCGTTTGACCTGCACGTTTCCGTCTATGATCCGGTGGCTGACGACACCGCATTCATGGAACACGGCGCGCAACGCATGGACCTCGACTCGATCTTCCGCCACAGCGACGTGGTTTCCCTGCATGCGCCGTGGCTGCCGGAAACGGAGGGCATGATCCGCGGCGAACACTTCGCCATGATGAAACCCGGCGCCACCTTCATCAACACCGCCCGTGGAGCCTTGGTGCGCGAGCAGGAAATGATCGAAGTGCTGCGTGCCCGGCCGGACCTGACCGTCGTGCTCGATGTCTGCCATCCCGAGCCGCCGGATGAGGGCTCGCCCTTGTTTGCGCTGCCCAATGTGTTTTTAACACCCCACCTCGCGGGGTCGATGGGACCGGAATGCGCCAGGATGGGCGCATTCATGGCGGCCGAGTTGAAACGTTATCTCGCCGGTGAGCCGATGCTCGGCGAAGTGCGGCGTGAAGCGGCCGCCATGCTGGCGTGAATCATGGGCCTTCGCCTCGCAATCCCTGCCGCCATGCGCGTGGCGTCACTCCGGTCTGGCGGCGGAACCAGCGTGAAAAATAGTTGGGGTCCGCGAAGCCGCAGGCCTGGCCGGCATCGGCGATGGTGATGACCCGCGCGAGCTGCTGCTTGGCGAGCTTGAGCCGTTCGGTGGCGCGGAGTTGCGCGGCGGACATGCCGGTTTCCCGCTTCAGCAGCCGCGATAAGTGATCCGGATGGTAACCCACCCGCTCGGCTGCGCGCGCCACCGGTGCGCGGTCTTGAGCTTCCTCATGAAACATCTCCTGCACGCGGCGCACCACCGCCAGCGTGACGCGCCCGCGTTCCTGACGGATCAGGCCCACCGCCCGCATCAGCACATCGAGGATGGCCAGCAACGCACCTGCCTCCCGCGGCCGCACCTCGGCCGGTCCGCCCTGCCAGACATGCAACATGGAAATCGACTGTCGCACGATCCGCAGTTCGCCCTGCGCCAGCAGTCCGCGCACCGGCGATGATTCGCCCGGGAAATCGAAATCCAGCGCCAGACAAAGCGGCCGCCTGCCCTTGCCTTCGACAAACGAATGCTCGCAGCCTTTCGCCAGATAAAAAACCGCCCCCGGCTTCACCGGATGAATCGCCGCCTCCACCCGCTGGTGCCCGCTGCCTGTTAGATAAAGCAGGAACTGCGCGTGGCGGTGCCGGTGCGGTTCCACCCAGCCCTTTTCCGGCAAATGGCGGTTCAGGCTGAAGCGCTTCACCCGCAGCGCGCCCACCCGGATGTCCAGCGCCTGCGAATAAATGTGCCGCACTCCGCGGAGTTTCATGCCGGCTAGTCTATTTTCGGTTTTCGGGAAAACAATGTCGTTTTCGTGCTATTTTCATCCGGCTCCGTCCTCACGCCCCGGCCGGGTCTGTGCCATGTTGCGGGCATGAATGCGGAAAGCGTCGTTCTTGTCACCGGTTCCAGCCGCGGCCTCGGCCGTGGAGTGGCCATCTCACTTGCGGAACTGGGCGTGAGCGTGGCGGTTCACTATGGCTTCAACCGCGACGCGGCTTTGGAAACCGTCACTCTCTGCGAACAGGCCGCGGTTTTACCCGGCCAACGGTTCATACCGGTATGCGGTGACATCGGCAGCGCCGACGGCCGCAGGCAGATCTTCGAGGAAACGCTGGCTGGCTTCGGCCGCATCGACGCACTCGTCAACAACGCCGGCATCGCGCCCCGCGTCCGGGCGGACATCACTGAAGCCTCAGAGGAAATTTTTGACGAGGTCATCAACGTGAACCTCAAAGGCCCCTACTTCCTCTCCCAAATGGTCGCGCGCCATTGGCTGGAAAACCCCGGCCGCTGCCTGCTGCCGGATGGTTACAAACTGCTCTTCATATCCTCACTCTCCGCCACCGTGCCCTCGATGAACCGCGGCGAGTATTGCATTTCCAAAGCCGCCCTCGCGATGGCCACCCAGCTGTGGGCCAACCGCCTCGCCGCGGATGGCATCAGCGTGATCGAGCTGCGCCCCGGCATCATGGCCACCGACATGACCGCCGGCGTGAAGGAAAAATACGATGCGCTCATCGCCGGCGGCCTCGTCCCGCAGAAGCGCTGGGGCACGCCCGACGACCTCGGCCGCGCGGTCACCGCCATCCTCGCCGGCCATTTCCCGTTCTCCACCGGCGATGTCATCAACATCGACGGCGGCTTCCATCTCCGCAGCCTCTAACAAATCAGTTATCATGATTCAAACCGATCCGAATCTCACGCCCGCCGCACTCGCGCCCTCGCTCGACCGTTTTTTCTCCCTCGCGAAAACCAAGATCGCGGCCATCGACCGCGAGTATGACGAACGCAAGGGCTCGCCGGTTTTCACGGTGGGC
>CAXNHR010000132.1:0-5801 GCA_964202135.1 Luteolibacter sp.
CCCTTGTCATTTATCTCGTCAGGTAACCTGATCCTTGCCTCATGAAACGTCCCAAGCAATTCAAGGAGGAACTCGAACTCGATGAGGTCCTCATGAAACAGCAGGAACTCCAGAACCGCATGCGGGAGTTCGAGCGCAGCCAGAGGGAAATCGAGCGCAATCGCGCCGAGAACGAGGCCACCATACCGCCTCTCATGGAAATCATGGAGCGTGAGAGAGCCCGCCAGCACGAGCAGCAGGTTTCCCGCGGCGAGATCGCCAATGTCCGCCGCGATCAGAATCAGGGCCTGCTGCTTCTATTCCTGTTGGTGGCCGCCACCGCCGCCCTCGTTTGGTGGGGTCTGCAGCTGATGGGCGGCAGTTAACGTCAGTCATTGCATCAGCACGGCTTGTGGGTTGACGGATCGATGAATGCGCCGGAATACTCCGCGCCTCACGAAATTTCGACCTATGGAAAACGTCATCATCATCGGCACCGGCTGCGCCGGATACACCGCCGCCATTTACACCGCCCGCGCCAATCTCAGCCCGCTCATGCTCACCGGCACCCAGCCCGGCGGCCAACTCACCACCACCACCGAGGTCGAGAATTTCCCCGGTTTCCCAGAGGGCATCATGGGCCCGGAGCTGATGATGCGCATGCAGGCGCAAGCCGAGAAATTCGGCGCGCGCATCGCTTGGGCCAATGTGGAATTCATGGAAAAACGCGCAGATGGCTCGTTCCTCATCAAAGCCGGCGAGGAAAACCACGCGGCCAGGACCGTGATCGTGGCGACCGGTGCCGCACCGCGCCATCTCGGGCTGCCGGGCGAGCAGAAACTCATCGGCCACGGCCTCACCTCCTGCGCCACCTGCGACGGCGCGTTTTACCGCGATGTGCCGGTCTGCGTGATCGGCGGCGGCGACAGCGCCTGCGAGGAGGCCGACTTCCTCACGCGCTTTGCCAGCAGGGTCTATCTGATTCACCGCCGCGATGAGCTGCGCGCTTCCAAAATCATGGCCGACCGCGTACTGGCCAATCCCAAGATCGAGCCCGTGTGGAACTCGACCGTCAGCGAATACCTCACCGACGAAAAAGGCGAGATGCGCGCCGTGAAGCTCAAAAACGTCGTGAATGGAGATGAGTCCGAGTTGGAGGTCGCCTGCGTGTTCGTCGCCATCGGCCATGTTCCTAACAGCGCCTTCCTCGGCGACCTCGTGGACAAGGACGAGAACGGCTACATCATGCAAACCCCGGGCCGCACCGCCACCAAAACGGAAGGGTTGTTTGCCGCCGGCGACGTGGCCGACCACTACTATCGCCAGGCCATCACCGCCGCCGGCCAGGGATGTGCCGCGGCGCTTGAGGCCGAGCGCTATCTCAGTGGTCACGCCTGAGCCGCACGATTACGCCATGATGGCGCGAAGCACGTGCTCGGATTCCTTGCGCTGGAAATCCGTCGGCCGCACTCCGTGGAAACTTAAAAAATCCCGCGAGAACATCTTCGCGTTGGAAAATCCCAGATCAATCGCCACCTCCTTGATCGGTGAACCGTGGCGCAGCAATTTGCGCGCCGCCACCATCCGCTCCTGCCGCAGCCATTCCTTCGGGCTGATCCCCAGACCCTCCTCGAACACCCGCCGCAGGTGTCGTTCCGAAACGCCCACCCGATCGCACAGCGCGGACATCCGGTAATCCCCCTCGCGGGCGACTTGGTTCAATGAAAGGGGCAGCGGCTCGCGGGCCAGAAGAACCAGGATTCTTCCGTCGCGCTGGATGATTTCGACGTCTCGGCGTTTCACTTTGGGTGGGACAGGGTGGCTTGAGAACGTCGATACTGAATATTAATTTAAAAATATTGTCAATTCTTTTAAAAATTCATGCTTCCCGTCGGGATTTCCACGAAAAACGATTGATGCGATATTTCATCAACACGGCACTCGCCAGAGCCACCCAGCGCTTCATCCGCTGGCGCGTGTCTGAATCTACAAACAGGCTCCCTGGCACGATTCCATCGCCCGCCTCAGGCAAGTCTTGGCCACAACTTCAGCTTCGTTTTCCACACCGATCAATGCAAGAAACAATCCATGCAAGGAACAATCCATCTGGCTCGCGCGCAAGCGGCAAGCCAGTTATATGAAACAACAACGCAAATGAAAACCAAGACCTCCAAGAACGCCCACCGTGGCGGTGATTTCCGCGAATTTCTCGACGAGCAAGGCATCCTTGCCGAAGTTGAAATCCTCGCACTCAAGCGCGTGGTGGCGATCGAGCTCCAACAAATCCTCGAAGAGGAGCGGATCACCAAGACCCAGCTCGCCGCCCGCATGAAGACCAGTCGGGCATCGTTGGACCGCATTCTGGATCCTTCGAACCCATCCCTCACCATTGCCAGCCTTGGCAAGGCGGCGGCGGCTCTCGGCAGGAAAGTCGAGCTGCAGCTTGTTCCAGCTTGCCGGTCATCTGGGCGGAAATATCGACATAGACTTCCGGCTCGAATCCCACTCCCGCGACCGTATCGAAGTAAAACACCGACGGTGCCTTCGAGAGGGGCTGCGCATCGGACGGAATCAGCTGTCATTCTTCTTGACTCGGTTTGGGCCGGAGCCTAAACCGCCGCCCCCAAAACAAACTCTTACTTCCTAGTTTCCCATGGCCAACGCACAAGTTATCCTCAAAGAAAAAATCGAAGGCCTTGGTGCCGAAGCCGATGTCGTCAAAGTCCGCGCCGGATATGCCCGCAATTTCCTGGTACCCCAAGGCAAGGCGTATGAGGCGACCCGCGCGAATCTCCGCCACGTGGAGGCGCTGAAGACCGCCCGCGCCCGTCGCGAGGCCGAGGAAATCCTGAGTTTCCAAGAGATCGCCACCAAAATTTCCAAGCTCAAGCCGAAGTTCACCCTCTCCACCGGCCAAGGTGGCAAGGCCTTTGGATCGGTCACCAGCATGGACATCCACAAGGAACTCGAAGCCGCCGGCATCGTCATCGACCGCCATGCGATCGAACTCGAAAAGCCGGTCAAGAAATCCGGCAAGAGCGAGGTCTCGATTCGCCTGCACCCGCAAGTGATCACCACTCTCACCATCTCGGTGGATGCTGGAGACACGGCCGAAGAGGAGAAGGCCGCCGAAGCGTGATTCGACGCGCCAAGCATTCTGTGAAAAACCCCCGGTTCGTCAGACGAACCGGGGGTTTTTGGTTTGCGAACTCCATTCGCAAAAAGGTATCAGACAATGCCTTGGCGGAGTGCCTTGGAAACCGCTTCGGTCTGCGAACGCACGTGCAGCTTGCGGTAAACCGAGCGCAGGTGCATGTCCACCGTGTGCTGGGAAATGGAAAGCTCGTCGGCGATTTCCTTCTTGATGAGGCCCTTGACCAGATACCGCAGCACGTCCTCCTCGCGGGAGGTGAGCGGCTCGATGTGCTCTACCGGACCGTAGCGTGAGAATCCCTCCAGGATCATCTTGGCGATCGGGCTGCTCAGCGCGGAAGCACCGAGCATCACGTCGCGGATGCCGTTGATGATGTCGTCCGGATCCGCGGTCTTGAGCAGGTAGCCGGAGGCCCCGTTGCAGATGGCTCGGTAAACCTTGTCTCGGTCATCATAGGCGGTGAGGATGAGAACTTTCACCGCAGGCAGTGCCTTGCGGATCTCGCCGAGCACTTCCAGGCCGTCGCGGCGCGGCAGCCCGAGATCGAGCAGCAGCAGGTCGGGGCGCTCATTGGTGAACCTGAGCTTGTCGAATAGGTCGGCGGCGGAGCTGAAATGATGCGAGCAGACGAAATCGTCCTCCGCGCTGAGCAGGCGGCGGATTTGTTTTGCGAACAACTCATGGTCCTCGAGGATCCAGATGTTGGTGGTGGCGGCGGCGGCTTCTGAGATCATGACATTGCGGGGTGATGGGTGAGATGGGAGCGTTTGACCAAGAGCCTGATGCGGGTGCCATCGCCTTGGGCGGACACGACTTGCAGCAGCCCGTCTAGCACGTGGGCGCGGTCCTGGAGCTTGCGGACTGCGGCGACTTTGCGCTCGGACACCGGCAGGCCCACGCCATTGTCGATGATTTCGAGTGCCAGCTTGTCATCCTCGTCCCACAGGCGGATGGAGACACGGTTCGCGCGCGAGTGCTTGAGCACGTTGTGGATGGCTTCCTTGTAGAACAGGAACAGGTGGCGCTTGGCATCCAGTGAGAGTTTCGAGGCGGTTTTGGTGGATTCGCATTCCAGCGTGAAGTTGATTTCGCGCAACAAACGGCCGGCGGTTTCGCGCATGCGCTCGACGAGATCGCCGATCGAATCCTGCCGGCGTTCCAGCAGCCAGACGATGTCGCGCATGGCCAGCGAGCTTTCGCGGGCGATGGTTTCCACCTCGCTGAGATCGCCGGCGATTTCCTCCGGCCCCTGGAGCCGGACCAGGTCCTTGCGCGCGGTGCGGGCGATCAGTGAAATGCTGCCCAGATTGCTGCCGATGTCATCGTGAAGGTCGCTGGCAATTCGCCTACGAATGTTGTCGAGTTGTTCCTTGGACATCAGGCGGCGGCGCTCGACGATGAAGACCGGGATCAGGAAAGTGAGGCCGAGAATGACTGCCGAGCCCCAAGTGGCGTTGAGCTCACTGTTTTCAGACATCTGGCGCTGGGTGGCTCGCAGACTGGCGAGCTCGCGCTCGATCCGGCTGCGGTCGCTGAGCTGGTTGAGCCAGGTGCCCACCGGAATGATCTGGCGCTCCGAGCTGAAACCATCCGTCAAGGCGCTGATCGCTTCGGCTTGCCCCTCATGTTCGCGGATGATTTCGCGCTCCTTGGCCAGATTGACGCCGTCCGACCACACTTCGAATTCCGAGAGTGCGTGCAACCTGCGGTCGCCCATGACCCAGGGACGGGTGGCGTGAAGGCGCACGGTCTTCGCGGATTTTCCCCGCAGCGAGATGGCCATGGGGCTCATGTGGCTCGAACCGGGCAGGGGATTGCTCCATTCGAAAACCGTCTCCGAGGTGCTGCCGTCCTCCTGCACCAACTCGATGACAAGCGCCTCTGGAAACACCGAGGTTTGGAAGGAGCGGCTCACCTGATAGGGAAACAGCACCACGCGGTCGAGCGATGTCGTTTCATCGAGTTCCAGACTCCAGATGGTGACATTGTCGGCGTTCTCGACCATCACCGCATCACCGGCGTCCTTGTTCAGATTGGTTCCGTTCTGCCAGATGCCGAGCGGTGTCCGGCCGTCCACCAGCGCCTCCGCATACCACAGGCCGGGTACGGTGATGCTGCCAACAGTTTCCATCTTGGCGCTGAATGAAACCGGATCGCCGTTGGAAATCACCACGAATTCCGACAGGCCGAACAAATCCTCAGATTCTTTGAAATGGCCTTCCTGCACGGTGAGCCGCACGTAGCGGCCCACGTCCCGGCTGGTGAAAAGCGCCGGCGCGCCATCCGGTTGCGGATATTGGAAGGTCCCCGAGCTATAGATCAGGGTGCTTTTTGAAAAATCCGCGTATTTGGAGAGCTCCAAGGTGAATCGTTTTGGGGAAATCCCGGAATCTTCCAAAAATTCCCGCTGCGAGGGAACGAGAAAAATTTGCTCAACCGGATAGACTTCACCAAGATCGAGCGTGATCGAAGGATCCTCTCCATCAGTTCCGGAGCGGCCACCACGGTATCCCAAACCGGTGTCGGCGATCACCCAAAGTGCACCACCTGATAATCACTTGTTAGAATTCAAAGTGCACCACTTGCGGATGTAAAACCGCTTCCCTCAGGGCGCTGCCAAAGTGCTTGGATCGGGGAGCATGTCCAACATCCTCGAAGTGCCCCAACA
>CAXNHR010000133.1:0-5765 GCA_964202135.1 Luteolibacter sp.
TGGTGGCCGAGACACATCCCGCCTTGGTATCCCTCGAGCACGTGGGCTTGGTAAAGATTGGTCTCGCCGGTGCGGGCTTCGATGATCTTGGTGATCTTACCCGGGCGGACCCGCGTTTGCAGCGTGGCAACCAGGCGTCCGGGCTCGGACGATGTCACTTTCCAGTCGCTGTTGGCCGACTCGCCATGGGGCGGATGCGCTTCGCCCCGCCACGCAGGACCGTCGCCGAACGGCGCACAAAAGAAATCCCCCCGCAGCTCGCGCAGCAAGGGGATGAGCTTTTTGGCCTCCGGTTTGCCGCACCATGGAGCGGTGTGGAAAGGTTCGATCTTCTGGCGTCCGATGCGGAATTTGACCGGGCCGAGTTGGCCCCCCGTTTTGGTGATATCGAATGTGACATTCATAGGGTTGTAGAGACGGCGGAAACCGTCATCCCAATCTCCGTGGGGGTCAATACTCTTCGTTATCTTCCGTGCCAGGTCACTGTGCGTTGAGCCGGTAAAACATCGTAGGGACATTTCCTGGATCGAGTGTGGTGGTGAGCTCGCCGTTGATAGCCGGGACGACGGGTTGCGTGACATTGCGCCATGATTCGCTCGCCAGAGTGGTGGATTGTTGCAGTTTCCACTCACTGGCCCAGGAAGGGCGCCGCATCCGCAGCTGGTTTGCCCCGACGTCTTCCAGATAAATGTCGGGGACCACTTCCGGCGGGCCACCTTGCATGGCATCGAGCATGGCAAGGATCGGAAACAAAGAGGCGGATTCCATGATCATGCCTTCGGTCATGCGGTAGGAGCTTTGATTGGTGCCATCCGCGTATTCGGCGAGCAGGGTGTTGTTGAGGCTGGTGCCGAAGCGCAGATATCCGGGCAGCACCATGCCGATGCTGTCTTCCCAGGTACGGCCGTGGCCGGGCATGGCATTCCAGTTTCCGAAGCCCATCACAAAGGAAGTGCTGAACGGGTTGAGGCCGGTGTGGTGATCGTAGAGTTTGCTGGCGCGTGCCAGGCATTCGTTGCGGAGGTTGGGAAATGCCTGGGCCACGACGAGATGCTGCAGGATGAGGAAACTGTGGGCCACGTTGGCTCCGAAACCTTGGTTCACCGTCGTGTTGGGGATGCCCCATGGCAGAAAGACGAACTTGTTGGCCCAGGCGGCGCGCCAATTGTTCACTTCGGTATCGATCTTGGTGGCCATCGCCGGGCTCGATGCGAACGGCCGGTGTCGACATAACGCAATGAGCGACTGGCTGGTTTCCAATTCCCAGAGGCCATTGTTATCCACTTCGCCGGGAAACGGGGTGGTGACTCCCACAAATGCCGGGACCGTGTTGAACCAGCCATTGGTGATCATGTTTTCCGCGAAGCTGCGATAAGCCGTGTTGCCGGTGGCGCGGAAGAGTTCCACGGCGGCGCAGAGCACGCCACCGGAACTGCCGCGGAAGGAGAGTTCCTCCAGACCTTGGAAATTGGCGTCGGTGTTGTTGGCGAGCACGTAGGTCCAGCCGGTCTGGGCGGCGGCGAGCGCTGCATCGGCCCGCGCGGGGTCCGGATCGCGTAGCGCCTGCGCCGCCATCGCGTGGGCGGCGACCGCCCGCGCCGTGGTGCCGGTGTAGGTGTTCACGTTCCAAACATAGGTATAGGATGCGCCGTTGGTGGCGTCCTTGACCTTGCCCACCGGCCAACTGCCGTTGGTGCCCTGGGTTTCCAACAAGAAATCGACACCGAATTGCAGCTGGCCCAGCAACCCGGCGCGCGCCGCCGGATCGGGCGTGGCCTGGTAGCCGAGGACCATGTAGCCCAGCGTGGTGGCGTCGCGCGCCACCTTGGCATCACGGGAACTTGCGTCATACCAGCCCTTGGTCAGGGTGAGGTTTCCGCCCGTAGGTGTGTAGAGCGTGGTGTTGCCGCTGAGCTGCACGGAGACGTTGGGCAGCGTCTCGGGCTCGGTGATGGAGTTCCAGCGCCAGAAGCCGTCGAGCATGTTCTGAACGGTGACGATGCCGCCGGAGCCGCCATTGCCGCGCACCCGGCGATAGACGTCATCGGCGATTTCAAACGGCTTGGAGTAGCTGCCCAAGGAGCTGTTCACGGTCAGGGTGTAGTTTCCCGGGGCAGTCAGCGCGGTAAGGTTGGCGGAGCAAGTGGCGAGGTTGTATTTCAACTCCTGACCGGCGCTGCCGTTCATCCTTACCATCGTTCCGGAGAGCGACTGTGGCCCGCTGACGCTGAAAGTGGGCGTAAAAGTTGAGTTTTCCGTGAGCGAGAGCACGGCAAACTTGGGCGCGCGCGGCGACCACCCGGTCTGCGGCAGGGCGATGCTGTTGACCGGCAACGGGCGGGCAACTTCAATCTGCCAGTATTGATTGATGCTGGCAGCGTTGAAAACGCTCTCCGGGATCTGGTTCCATACCGAGCTCGGATAAGGATAAATCGGGTCTTCCACGCCGGTGAGCATCCTGGCGGTGTCCTTGACCTGAAGCCCGGTCCAGACACCGCCCATGTCAATGGGTTTCCAGAGCTGGTTGTTGGCACCAGCCCACGCGAGCGTGTCGGCATAGCGAGGCGGCAGTGGTTTGTTCCTACCAGCCGGTGGTTGATACATCGTCAGCACCTCGCCGGCGGGGCTGGCGTCACAGATGACCTTGTAATACCCGTCGGCAACGTGCTCAAAACGCCAGAGCTGGATTCTCCGCTCGAAAAACCGGTGCATCGAGACCACGATCGGCTCGGAGCCCCAGAGTCGCTCCCCGGTGAGCACGATGCTATTGCAGCCGCGGGGCTCAAACCGGTAAACTTCTGCAGGGTCAGGTGTGAAGGAACGCGCCGTCGCTGATAGCGACAACGCTGATGTCGCCAGCAGCACAGCCATGAGTGTGCGTTGGACAAGACGGTGGGAAAACCGCCATCCAGAAAGGATTTTCATCATGATCAATGGGTTAAGGCGTGAAAATTTCGACTTAAACGTGTAAATGTCAACCGATCAAGACCATTGCTCACACTTGTCCGGAGTCCATGGTTGACGCTGCGACGGCTTGGCCGCGATGTTGGCCGCGCGGATTTACATGCCGCATTTCCGATGCAAAAAGCTTCATCACCCGATTGGATTGCCCCGCTGGTTCTATCCTTAGGCGCTGAAAAGGTCAGCGCCGCCGATGAGGTCATCGCGGCGCACTCGGCGGACAAATGGTCGGCCAGTCATGCGCCGGAGGCAGTGGTTTTTGCGGAGTCCACTGCGGATGTGGCGGCGGTATTGAAATTTGCTCACGAGCGAGGGATTCCGGTGACCACGCGCGGCGCAGGCGTCGGCTACGTCGGCGGTTGCGTGCCGGTGCGCGGTGGCATCGCGCTCTCGGTGATGCGCATGAACCGCATCCTCGGCATGCATCCGGAGGATGGCGTGGCCATCGTGCAGCCGGGCGTGATCACCCGCGATCTGCAGGATGCCGCCCGTGCCGTCGGCTGGGAGTATCCGCCGGATCCGGCATCGCTCAAGGAATGTTCGATCGGTGGCAACATCGCCACCAATGCCGGCGGGCCGCGTTGTTTGAAATATGGAGTGACCCGCAGTTATGTGTTAGGTCTTGAGGTCGTGCTCGCCGATGGCCGGGTGCTGCGCACCGGCGGGCGGTTGCACAAGAACAAGACCGGTTTCGATTTGTGCGGCCTGTTCACTGGCTCGGAAGGTCTGTTAGGCGTGATCACGGAGGCCACGCTGCGGCTGATCCCCAAGCCCGCGAGCCGCGCGATGCTGGCGGCGATTTTCCCCGAATTCCCGATGGCCGCCGCCGCCGTGCAGGCCATCCTGAATGCCGGGCACCTGCCGTCCGCGCTTGAAATCACCGATGCGTTCACGCTCGAAGCCGCACGCAAGCGCCTCGGTGCCGAAACCTTTCCGCCTGGAAACGCGCATCTCATTGTGGAGATCGACGGCCGCCCGGCCGCGGTCGCCGCGGAGCTGGAGGAACTCCACCAACTTCTAACGAATCTCGGCGCGGGCTTCATCGAGCGCGCGCCGGACGAGGCATCCTGTGAGCGCATCTGGCAATTGCGGCGCGAGTTTTCCTACTCATTGCGCGATACCGGGCTCACCAAGCTCAACGAGGACATCGTCGTTCCGCGCTCCAAGCTCGTTGAGCTCGTCTCCTTCGCCAAGCGCCTGCAGGAGGAAACCGGTATCCCGGTCGCCTGTTTCGGCCATGCCGGCGATGGCAACATCCACACCAACCTGATGGTCGGCGATTATCAGGACCCGGCTGTTAGAGAACGGGCCGATCACGCGCTTGACCTGTTGTTCAACTGGGTGCTCGAAAACGGCGGGGCCATCACCGGCGAACACGGCGTGGGCCTCGCCAAAAAGCGCTGGATCCGCCAGGCACTCGGCGAGGTTTCTTTCGCACTCCATCAATCCATCAAGCAGGCCCTCGATCCGGCAGATACGCTGAATCCCGGCAAATTCCTCTGATTTTTCTGTAGGTTTGCTCGTGGGAGCAAGGGGGAGAGGCTGTCCTATCGCGGGAGATCGCGGCTCACGACCACGATCTGTGGCTTGGCACGAAATGAAGTTAAGTGTTTTTCGTGGTTGGCGCCTTTCTTTTCAGCGTTCCTCTGAGAGCCAGGCATCAATGCCGCCGAGCACGTTTTTCACGCGGGTGAATCCGCGGTCTATCAGCATTTCCACGGCGCGCGCCGAGCGCATGCCCATCTTGCAGTGCACGAAGATGTCGCAGTCGGTCGGCAGGCTGTCGATGTGTTCCATCAAGGTGGCCAATGGAATCAGGCGCGCGCCCTCGATCTTTGCCATTGCGTGCTCGTGCGGCTCGCGGACATCGATGAGCAGACCTTGGAAATCCCCTGCGAGCAGGGTGCGGAGTTCGGCGGTGGTGATGGTTTGCATGGTGCTTTCAGATGGGGTGCAGGAATTTTGTGCGAGGGTTTCCGGGTTTCTAACAGAGAAAATCTCCGGCGATTCACCACAGAGCCGGCAATGCGGATCTCGGCGCAGAGTGAGCGTGCGGAAGCGGCTGTGCAACGCATCGTAAGCGGTGATTTTTCCGAGCGGCGGCTCGCCGATTCCAAGAATCAGCTTGATGGCTTCCATCGCCTGGATCGAGCCGATGATGCCGGGCAGCACGCCGAGCACGCCGGCCTCCTGGCATGATGGCACGCTGCCGTGCGCGGGCATGTGTGGCAGCATGCAGCGGTAGCACGGCCCGCCGAGATGCGGCGCGAACACGCCGGTCTGCCCCTCGAAGCGGTGAATTGCTCCATAGACCAGCGGCTTTTGGAGAAAAAACGCGGTGTCATTGGTTAGAAAGCGCGTCGGGAAATTATCCGAACCATCGACAATGATATCATAACTCCTGGCAATCTCCATCGCGTTTTCTGGAGTGAGGCGTGTGGCGTGTGATTCGGTTTTCACATGCGGGTTCACCTCGCGCAGGCGGGCGGTGGCGCTTTCGAGCTTGGGTTTTCCCACCCATGACTCGCCGTGCAGGATCTGGCGCTGGAGATTTGAGGCATCCACCACATCGGCATCCACCAGGCCGAGGCGGCCGACGCCGGCGGCGGCCAGATAGAGTGCGGCGGGCGAGCCGAGCGCGCCGCAGCCGACGAGCAGGACTGAGGCGTTTTTCAAACGCAGTTGTCCCTCCTCACCGATCGATGGGATCAGCAGGTGGCGCGAGTAGCGGCGAAGTTCCGCAGGCGACAAGGTCTCCGGCATGGCGGCGCGATGATGGGCCGGAAGCCTCGGATTGTCCAAGG
>CAXNHR010000134.1:0-5572 GCA_964202135.1 Luteolibacter sp.
GTGGAAAAAAATCCGCAGGATTCCGCGGAACACATGCCGGAATTCGCCAGACAATACCGCTGGGATTTCCCCTATCTGCTCGACGAGTCCCAGGAAGTGGCCAAGGCCTACGGAGCTGCCTGCACGCCGGATTTCTTCCTGCTGGATGCAGCCGGGCGCATCGCCTACATGGGGCAGTTCGATGACAGCCGTCCACGCAGCGGCAGGACGCCCCACGGCGGCGATTTGCGCGAAGCGGTGCGCCGCATGATTGAAGGCGAGGAATCGCTCGTCCGGCCGTATCCGAGCAGCGGTTGCAGCATCAAATGGAAACAAGGCAAGCAACCGGAGTGGTGGGACTCCGGCGTTTGATGGATCATTTCAGTCCCCCAGGATCGGGGCCAAAGCCCGTGCGGATTTCGCCGGCCATGATTCGCGCGGTGTGAAGAGCGCGGTGGCAAGCGCACGGTGCGCCGGACTCGCGGGGGTTTCCGGGATGAGCGAAATCACGTCCCTGACGATGCGTTTGGCGAGCGCGCTGTTGGCGTGGAGGTTCTCCACGACGGCTTCCACTTCCACCGCTTCCTCGTCGTCCTTCCAGCAATCGTAATCGGTGACCAGAGCGAGCGCGGCGGCGGAGATTTCCGCCTCGCGGGAAAGCCGCGCTTCCGGCGCGTTGGTCATGCCGATGAGGTCCGCGCCCAGCATCCGGTGCATCGCGGCCTCGGCACGGGTGGAAAATGCCGGGCCGTTCATGCAGAGATAGGTGCCGCCATCATGCGTGCCCGGAGCAACCGCGCGCGCGGCGGTCAGCAGCTGTTTGCGCAGATCGTTGCAATAGGGATCCGCAAAGCCGACGTGGGCGGCGATGCCGTTGCCGAAAAACGTGTGTTTAGCGCCAGTGCCGGTGCGGTCGATGAGCTGGTCCGGCACCACGATGTCGCGCGGCTTGAGTTCCTCGCGCAGGCTGCCGACGGCGGTGACGGAGATGAGCCAGCGCACGCCGAGCGAGCGCAGCGCCCAGATGTTGGCGCGGTGGTTGATCTCATGCGGCAGCAAGCGGTGGCCGATACCGTGGCGCGGCAGGAAGCAGACTTTACGCCCAGCGATGCGGCCGGTGATGATCTTGTCCGATGGATCACCGAAGGGTGTTTTCAAGGCCAGCTCGGAAACTTCACCGATCCCCTCCATTTCATAAAGCCCGCTGCCGCCGATCACCCCGATCGCCGGCTCGTTCGTTGTTTGGAAACTCATGGCTGCGGGATAGTCGATCCACCACCAGCCTGCAAGGCCGCAGAATCAACTGTCCGCAGTGCGGACGCTTATGGATGCGGGATTATAATTGGTTGATCTGTCGCCGTTTCTGTCGCCCTATATCCTGCATATGAAATTCCTGACCCGCCGCTCTTTCCTTGGCAAAACAGCCCTTGGCCTCGGTTCCACCCTGTTTGCAGGCCCAGCCATTGTCCGTGGCCAGAACCTCAACAGCAAGATCCGGCTCGCCTGCATCGGCGTCGGTGGAAAAGGCTACAGCGACGTCAAGGAAAGCGCCGCCTGTGGTATGGAAATCGCCGCGCTCTGCGATGTGGATGACATGCCCCTGCTCAAAATGGCCGCCGAGTTTCCCGCTGCCGCGAAGTTCAAGGACTTCCGCGAGATGCTTGAAAAAATGGACAAGGACATCGATGCGGTGACCATTTCCACACCGGACCACGTCCACGGCGTGGCCGCCATCATGGCGATGAAGATGGGCAAGCACATCTACTGCCAGAAGCCTCTCACCCAGACCGTCTGGGAATCCCGCGTGATGCGCGATCTCGCCCGCGAAAAGAAGCTCGCCACCCAGATGGGCAACCAGGGCAGCGCCGGCCCGGGACTGCGCCGCGCCGTGGAGGTCATCCAGGCAGGCGTCATCGGTGCCCCGCTCGAACTCCACGTCTGGAGCAACCGGCCGATCTGGCCTCAGGGATTTGATCGTCCCGAAGGTGAAGATCCGATACCCGAGGGGCTTGATTGGGATCTGTGGCTTGGGCCCGCCGCCGTCCGCCCTTACAAGGAAAAAATCTATCATCCCTTCAAATGGCGCGGCTGGACCGACTTCGGCACCGGCGCCCTTGGAGACATGGCCTGTCATGGCGTGAACATGCCCTTCCGCGCGCTCAAGCTGGGCTACCCCACCCGCGTTGAATGTGAGATCGCCTCCCGCGCATTTTTGGAAACCTATCCCACCACCTCGCGCGTCCGCTTCGATTTCCCAGAGCGCGACGGCCTGCCGCCACTCAAGTTCTGGTGGTATGACGGCGCTCCGGACGGCGATTCCAGCCCGCTGCGCCCGTCGGCGGATCTCACCAGGGAAATTGTCGAATGGCGCCGCAGACTCCCGCCCAGTGGCGCCCTCATCGTCGGCGAAAAAGGCCGGATTTTCGCCCCGGACGACTACGGTGCGACCTCCCTCCTGCTTCTTGACGACGAGAAGCAATTCGTTTCCATCGACAAACACGAGGCCTGCATCGCCATCCCGGAATCCATCCCGCGTTCACCGGGGCATTACAAGGAATGGTTCGATGCCATCAACGGCGGGCCGCAGCCCTATTCGAACTTCGAGACGGCGGCCTATCTCAACGAGATCATCCTGCTCGGATCCATCACCCAGCAGCTCGGCGAAGGCCGCCCGATGGATTGGGACGGCCCCAACATGAAATCCACCAATCTCCCCGAGGCCTCCGCCCTCGTGAAACGCCAATACCGCCAAGGTTGGGAACCGGCGGTCTGAGCCCGCCCCGGCATGCTTGCCCCGCTTGATCTCAAACTGCTGCGCGACCTTGGCCGGATGAAGGGCCAGGTGCTCGCGGTGAGCCTGGTCATGGCCTGTGGACTGGCGATGATGATCATGACGCGCAGCCTGATTCTCACACTCGAATCAAATCGCGCGGCATACTATCAGAAGTTCGCCTTCGCGGATGTGTTTGGCAGCGTGAAACGCGCGCCGCTCTCCGCCGCAGAGCGACTGAAAACCCTGCCCGGCGTGGCCACGGTGGAGCCCCGCGTGGTGGTGGATGTCACGCTCGATCTCCCCGGCATCGCCGAACCTGCCACCGGGCGCATCGTTTCCCTGCCGGAGGATGGCGGACCACCGATGCTCAACCGGGTTTTCCTGCGCAAAGGCCGTGTGCCACGGCCGGACGACCGCCGCGAGGTCCTGCTTGGCGAGGCTTTCGCGGATGCAAACGGCCTGCAACCCGGCGATTCGCTGGTGGCGGTGATCAACGGCCGCCGCGAAACGCTGGTCATCAGCGGCATCGGACTATCGCCGGAATTCGTCTTCGAGGCGCGCCCCGGCGAAACCCTGCCGGACCATACTCGCTTCAGTGTGATGTGGATGAACTACCGCGCGCTGGCAGTGGCCTACAACATGGACGGCGCTTTCAATGACTTGATCATCGATCTCGCGCCCGGTGCCTCACCCGAGCCGGTGATCGAGGAAGTGGATCGCCAGCTCGCCACCTATGGCGGCGGCGGTGCCTACACCCGCAAGGACCACCCGAGCGCACAACGGCTCGATGACGAGATCCGCGTGCTTCATTCGTTGTCCGTCGCCTACCCGCTGGTGTTCCTGAGCGTGGCGGCCTTCATGGTGAATGCGGTGCTCTCGCGCATCGTGCGGCTGCAGCGCGAGCAGATCGCGCAGTTGAAGGCGCTCGGTTATTCATCACTGCAGGTCGGTGTGCATTTCCTCAAGTTCGTGCTGGTGATCGGCACGCTCGGCACCCTCATCGGCGGCATCGGCGGCCGTCTGTTAGGCGGCGGACTGGTGGATCTTTACACGCAGTTTTTCCTCTTTCCCTCGCTCCGCTTCACACTGGATTACAGCGCGCTCGGGCTGGCTCTGCTCGTCAGTCTCGGGGCCTCGGTGCTGGGCGTGCTCACCGTGGTGTGGCAGGCGGTGAAACTGCCGCCGGCCGAGGCGATGCGGCCTGAGCCACCCGCGGATTTCAGGCCCTCGTTCTTCGAGCGCATCGGGCTCACGCGGTTCTTCAGCCCGGCTTTCCGGATGGCCTTGCGCAACATCGAGCGCCGCCCGTGGCAGGCCGCCTTCACTTGCTGCGGACTCGCACTGGCCACCGGACTGATGGTGCTGCCCGGTGCCATGAGCGACAGCATCAACCACCTGCTCACCTTCCAGTGGAACAGCGCGCAACGCCACGACGTCGCGGTTTTTCTAACAGAACCTGCCTCCGGAAAAGGTTTCCACGATCTGGAACACCTGCCAGGCGTGATCCGAGCGGAGCCGGTGCGCAGCATCGCCGCGCGGCTCAAATACGGCCACCGCCAGCGCAAACTCTCGATCACCGGCATCTCCAAGGGCGCGGATCTGAACCGCTTGCTCGACGCCAACGAGCGGCCCATCGAAATGCCCCCGGAAGGATTGCTCATGTCCGAAAAACTTGCTGAAATCCTCGGTGCCCGCATCGGCGATGCGGTGCGGGTGGAGATCCTTGAAGGCCGCCGCAGCGTGGTGGACGTGCCGATCCGCGGACTCGTCACGGATTTCGCCGGCGTGTCCGCCTACATGGACATCACCGCCTTGCAGCGCATCCTCAAGGAGGGAAACACGGTCAACGGCGCCTATCTCGCCGTGGACCACAAGCATTGGGACCGCTTCATGCGCGCCGTGAAGGACACGCCGCGCGCCGCGTTTGTCATGGTGAAACGCGACCAGCTCGCCGCCTTCCGCGAGACCACCGGCAACAGCATCGGAATCATCCGCAAGCTCTACTTCGCGCTCGCCACCATCGTCGCCTTCGGCGTGGTCTATAACAGCGCGCGCATCGCCCTCTCCGAACGCAGCCGCGAGCTGGCCACCCTGCGAGTCGTCGGATTCAGCCTGCCGGAAGTGCGCGCCGTGCTCGTCGGCGAGCTTGCGGTGCTGGTGCTGCTTGCCATCCCCGCCGGGCTGTTATTCGGCCGCGGCCTGGCGCTGCTCATCATGTCCTCGTTCAGCACCGAGACCGTGCGCTTGCCGATCCTGATCAACAACTCGACCTATGCCATCGCCGTGGTCGTCGTCCTCACCGCCGCCATCTGCTCCTTCGCGCTGGTCAGCCGCATGCTGGCGAAGCTCGACCTCGTCGGTGTATTGAAGGCAAGAGATTGACCTTGCCGTTTAGAGCGGCGGATTCATCTGACCATCCCTCCGCCATAGTGACATCAGCGCGGGGACGAATTGAGGATCTAACAATCAGATCGTATGGCCCATGCGGGTGCGCTTGGTTTCCAGGTATCTCTCGTTGTGTGGATTGGCAGGCAGGGAAATCGGGAGTTGCTCGACGATTTCCAGCCCGTAGCCATCGAGGCCGATGACTTTTTTCGGATTGTTGGTGAGCAGCCGGATGCGGCGCACACCCAGATCGCAGAGGATCTGCGCGCCCATGCCGTAGTCGCGCAGGTCGGAGGCGAAGCCGAGTTTTTCATTGGCTTCGATGGTATCGAGTCCCTGCTCCTGGAGTTTGTAGGCGTGGATTTTGGCGGGCAGTCCGATGCCACGGCCTTCCTGGCGGAGATATAATAAAACTCCGCCTTCCTTGGAGATGTG
>CAXNHR010000135.1:0-5572 GCA_964202135.1 Luteolibacter sp.
ATCACCACCGCGGAGTTCCTCGACTTCGGCATGTTTCAATCCGAAATCGCGCGGCCTGACCTCCTCGTCTTCCAGATCCTGATAGAGCCCGGCTTTGCAAATCCGGGTGGAGCCCATGAGGCTGACCTCATCCACCGAGCGGCCGTCGCCGGTGGTGCCTTGCACGACCCATGCGCTGTCGCGGCCCAGGCGCTGCAAAATTTCGGCGAAAGCCGGGCACAGCTCACGGGTGAACACGCCGACGAGCTGGCACTGTGGCCGCGCCGGATTGAGCAGCGGGCCAATCAGGTTGAAAATCGTCCGCACACCGCGGGCGGCGAGGTTTTTCCTCACCCCGACCACCGCCTTGAACGCCGGATGATACATCGGCGCGAACATGAAACCGACACCGGCTTGTTCGATGCAGTTGCGGAAATCGTCCGGGCCCATGTCGATGCGGATGCCGAGCGCCTCCAGCACATCCGCGCCACCGCTCTTGGAAGTGATGCCGCGGTTTCCATGTTTCACCACCACCGCCCCGGCGGCCGCAACGATGAACATCGCCGTGGTGGAGACGTTGAAGAGATTGAGTTGGTCCCCGCCGGTGCCGCAAACATCGAGCGTCGGTCCCTCCAGATCGAGTAAACCCAGATGCGGATCCACCGCATGGCCGAGAAACGCCTCCACGAAACCGGCGATTTCGCCCGGGGTTTCACCTTTTTTCGAGAGCGCTTCGAGCAGGCGTTCCTTCTTGTCGTCCGGCACGGCGATATCCAGCAGCAACTGCGCCGCCACTTCCACTTCCCGCGAAGAAAGCTCCTGTCCGTTCTCCAGATGATGAATCAATGCATCCATAGGGAAAGACTATGACCGCTTTGCCGCGCGGGGCCAGAAAGAAGCACCATAAAAAACCGCCGCAGGGCGGACCCGGCGGCGGTTTTGAAAAATACCGGCAACTCAATGCTCGCGGCAGAACTGCTCGAAGCGCGTGAGCCCCTCGTGCAGGATGTCGAGCGTGGTGCAGTAGCTCAGGCGGATGCCCTCGTCGTAGCCGAAGGCGACGCCCGGCACGCACGCCACCTTGTAGCGCGAGAGCAGCTTGTCGCAGAGGTTCATCGACTTCAGTCCGGTGTTGCCTGTGTAAACAAAGAAGTAGAACGCGCCCTGCGGCTCGACCACGCGGATGTTCGGGATCGCCTTGAGGCGGGAAAATACGAACTGACGGCGCACGTCGTATTCGCCGCGCAGGTTCTCGATGAACGATTGGTCGCCGCTGAGTGCGGCGAGCGCGCCGTATTGGGAGAAGGTGTTGGCGTTGGAAATCGTGTGGTTCTGGATCTTGTCGATGGCGTCGGCCAGTGGCTTGGGCGCGGCGGTGTAGCCGAGGCGCCAGCCGGTCATCGAGTAGGCCTTGGAGAAGCCGTTGACGGTGATGGTGAGGTTGTAGAGGTCCTCGCTCAACGAGGCGATCGAGACATGCTTGGCCTCGCCATAGACGAGTTTTTCGTAGATCTCATCGGAAAGAATGACGATGTCCTCTTCCAGCGCGATTTCGCCGAGGGCGCGGAGCTCGTCAGCGGTGTAAACGGCACCGGTCGGGTTGCCGGGCGAGTTGATGATGACCATCTTGGTCGCCGGGGTCATGGCTTCCTCGAATTGTTCGGGAGTCATTTTCCAACCGGTGGATTCCTTGGTTTCCACGAGAACCGGAACACCACCCGCAAGGCGGACCATTTCCGGATAGGAAACCCAGAAAGGCGTCGGGATGATCACCTCGTCCCCTTCCTCAATGACTGCGAGGATCGCGTTGAAGCAGGCCATTTTGGCTCCGCCGGTCACGCAGATCTGGCCGGGTGTGTATTGCAGGTTGTTGTCGATGAGGAACTTGGCGGCCAAGGCCTCGCGCAGCTCCGGGATGCCGCCGGCGGGTGTGTATTTCGTCCGGCCATCGCGCAGGGCCTGGATGGCGGCCTCCTTGATGAAATCCGGGGTGTCCACTTCGGGTTCGCCGCCAGCGAGCGCGTAAACCTCCTCGCCCTTGGCGATCATGGCTTTGGCCTGCGCGGTGACGGCGAGGGTGAGTGACGGGGAAACCTTGGCAATACGGGATGAGATGCTGTCCATTTGAGCTCGCGAATAAGGATTGTTTCCGCCCTGCCCGGGGGAACGAAGGATTTCGCGCGCCCACCCGGATGAGCGGGCGCACTTGTGAGGCCTGCCCCATGCCCGTGGCAAGCGAAATGAACAGCAAACCCCGCTGTTTGCATTTGAGATTTCAAGTATGACAAACTCTCAGCCAAGCGGATGAAAGTGGATGCCAGCAGGCTGATTTTCCTTTTCACATCACGCCCGTCCTGCACTCCACTTCCGCAGTCACCCCATGTCACCCGATTCCATCCCGCAAATCAGCCTCGGCACGGCGGCGCTCGTCATTTTCGCCGCCTGCGCGGGCTTCGTCATGCTGCGCGGCATGACGCGGATGATCGTCGGCACCATCGTTTTGGCGCTCAGCGCGTGGATTGCCTTCATCGTCTGGCAAAGCGCTCCGGCGGTTTCCTTCAATTGGTTTGGAAAACCCGTCGCGGCAGTGACCAACGGCCTGCCGGTGGTTGCATTCATGGGTGCTTTTTTCCTGCTGCGCATGCTGCTCAAGGCCATCGTCAGCCCCTTCGGACGCTCCACGGCGGAGCCGCGTGAGGACTCCAGCACGGTTATCCGGCTGTCGTTCCGCCTGCTGTTCGCATTGATCCCCACCGCGCTGATCTGGCTGATCGGCGCGACACTGATCCACCACGCGGGCTCGGTGGCCGAGGTGCGGGCCCACGCCGAGGAATCGATTGGCATCCGAGAAGCCACTCCCGCCAAATTCAGCCAGCGGCTCAAGGACTCGGTGGCCGCCGCCATGCCGGAATCCTGGCTGCGTTTCCTCGACCCCCTCGCCGAACCCGGCCGCCTGGAACTCGCCAAATTCATTGCCACCCATCCGCAGGGCACCTTGGAACCGGTGATCGACCCCGCCACCGGCCAGCTCATTCCCCGCGCGATCATCGTGGAGGATCCCCGGCTTCAAAACCTTGCCCGCGAGGGAAAATTCGGCACCCTGCTGCGGCATCCGCTGCTCACCAAAGCAATGGAGGATCCGAAAGTCCAAGCCCTCCTCAAAGATCCAAATCCTTGAAGTCTTCATCCTAATTCCAATCTCCAATCTCCCATGTCTTTTCTCGTCACCATCGGTCTCGAAGTCCACTGTCAGGTCAAAACGAACACCAAAATGTTCTGCGCCTGCCGCACCTCGTTTGGCGACACGCCGAACACCCACACCTGCCCGGTCTGCCTCGGGCTGCCCGGTGCGCTGCCCGTCCTCAACCGCGAAGCCATCGAAAAAACGCTGCTCACGGGTTTGATGATCGACTGCTCGTCGCCGGAAATCTCCAAGTGGGACCGCAAGAATTATTTCTATCCGGACATGCCGAAAAACTATCAGACCACGCAGATGGATCTGCCCCTCTGCATCGGTGGCGGCGTGCCGCTCTACGATCACTGTTATCCCACCGACCACCGCAAACACATCGCCAAGCCCGGCAAGGTGGTGCGCCTCAACCGCATCCATCTTGAAGAGGACGTCGCCAAGTCCACCCACCTTGGCAACTCGTCGCTCATCGATTTCAACCGCGCCGGCACGCCGCTGATGGAGATCGTTTCCGAGCCGGATCTCGAATCCGCCGAAGAGGCCTTCGCCTACCTGCGCTCGCTGCAAATGATCCTCCAGCAAGGCGATGTCTCGGATGCCGACATGGAAAAAGGCCAGCTGCGCTGCGATGTGAACATCTCGCTGCGCAAGCGGCAGGAGGATCCCCTCGGTGCGAAAATCGAGCTCAAGAATCTCAACTCGATCTCCGCCATCCGACGCGCCATCCACTTCGAGATCCAACGCCAGACCGAAGACCTCGACCGCGGCATCCCGCAGATCCAATCGACCCGCCGCTGGGACGACGACCGTGGCGAGACGCAGCTCATGCGCACCAAGGAGGACGCGCACGACTACCGCTACTTCTCCTGCCCGGACTTGTTGCCGATCCAGACCGCGCCACTCTTGGAAAAGGTCCGCCCGCTGGTGCCGGAGCTCCCACACGAACTCGCCGCGCGCTTTGAAAAGGACTTCGGCGTCACCGCATACGACGCCTCGGTTCTTTCCTCGGACCGCCATCTTGCCGCTTATTTCGAAGCCGCCCTGGATCAGGCCATCCCCGGCAAAAAGGCCGCCAATTTCATCATCAACAATCTGTTAGGCAAACTCAACGAAGAGGGCATGGGCATCGACGCCTGCCCGGTGAAGCCGGAAAAACTCCGCGCCCTGCTCTTGTTGGTGGAGGACGGCACGCTGGCCTCCAACCAGGCCAACGAAGTGTTCGCCGTTCTCTATCAGAATCCCGACAAGCAACCCGCCGCCATCGCCGACAGCCTCGGTTTCAAGAAGGCCGAGGCCGGAGAACTCGAATCCCTCGTCGATCAAGCCATCGCCAACAACCCGGCGGAAGTCGAGGCGATCAAGGGCGGCAACGAAAAGCTCCTCAATTTCCTAACCGGACAGGTCATGAAAGCCGCCGCCACCAAGCCGAATCCGAAGCAAGTCACCGAGCTGTTGCGGGCGAGGCTCCTGTAACACATCCAAATGCCCCTGATTTCCAGTTTCCTTTTCAAGCTTATGGCTCCAGGCACTGTTTGCCGGACATGAGCGCGGTGCGTTTGCCTTGCCAGACGAAGTCTCCGGTGAGCCCTGCGGGCAGGGTGATATCGGCGGTGATGCCACCGCCATCGCGCCGCTCGAAGCGGACCTCGATGGTGCCCCGCGGATGCGGCATGGATGCGGCGGCCCATTGCAAATCACCGAGCGCCGGGCGGATTTCCACGGTCTTGAATCCGGGCGATGCCGGTTGAATGCCGCAGATGATATCGAGGAAGTCATAGTTCGGGCAAGCACTCCACGCGTGGCAGTCGGACCGCGTCGGTTCCGGCGTTTCGGCAAAGGTGGAATGTTCAGTCAGATGTAGGCGGCCTTTGCTTCCAAAATCAGGCCAGGGGTTGCCAGTGGGGAACGAATCAGGTGTGAAAGCGCGATTCGCTCGAAACTGGCAGGTCGGACCGAGAGATGAGGTGTTCAATCGTCGAGAAGCTGTTTCGATTTCAATTTTCAGATGGGTTGGCATGGCCAATGCCATTGGTTGACGCGTAAGGTTCAGTTGATGCGGGATGACCCGCTGTTGGCGGGGATTCATGCATGCCTTCGCCGCGGCGGCAGGTGGAGCGCGGCCGAGTAGGAATCCTCGGCGGCTTCTGCCATGGCTTCGCTCATGGAAGGATGTGGAAACACCAGATCGGCGAGCTCCTTCGTGGTGGCCCGGCTGCCGACCAGCGCGAGGGCGGCGGTGCTGAACTCGATGGCGCTGTGGCCGAGCGCGTGCACGCCTAACAGCACACCGCTGTCCTTTTCGCGCACGACCTTGACGAATCCCGCGGTCTCGCCGGAGGCCATCGCCTTGCCGAGATTGCGCAGCGGAAACATGCCGGTCGCCGTGGCGATTCCCTGTTTGGC
>CAXNHR010000136.1:0-5468 GCA_964202135.1 Luteolibacter sp.
CGCATGCGGATTTCCACCCGCCGGTTGACTGCCTGCTCCTCCACGCTGCCGGTGGTGACCAGCGGCTGGTAGCGGCCGAATCCCCGCGTGATGATTTTCGAGGCGTCCATGCGCATCGATTCCACGAGATAATTTTTCACGGCCTCGGCGCGGCGGATCGAGAGGTTGAGGTTGAATTCATCGCCACCCACCAGATCGGTGTGGCCCTCGATCCAGCAGAACAGGTTCGGGTTGCGGTCCATGAGCAAGGCCAGCTTCATGAGGCCCACCTTGGCGCTCTCACGCAGATCGGTGCTGTTGAACTCGAACAACAAATCACTCGGCAGCATGGTCTTGCTCGCCAGCAGGATGTTGGGTGGCAGGTCGAGCAGATCGTCGAGCGAGGCGATGCCATCCAAGGCACCCTGCTCGACCTTGCCGCCCGCGCCGCGCTGGATGAGCTCATCGGTGAATTTCCCGAGCTCGCTGTCATCCATCTGCACCGCGCCGGGGTCCACGGTCACCTGGCCGATCTCCGCCGGCTTGAGGCTCTCCGGTTGGCGCCCGAGCTCGGGCAGGTCGGCATCGATCTCCAGCCCGGAGGAAACCTCCATCGCGACCGCGGCGGGATCTCCGGCGAGTGCCGGGTTCTGCATTTGCAGAGCGTATTCCGCCTCCTGGATGTCGGGCTTGATATCGATCTCCACGTCCTTTGGCAGCGCATTGAGCAAATCCACCTCCTCCAGCAGCGCGGCTGCGTCTTGCGGTGGTGTGATCACATTTTCCGGTGGCGCGGACTGGGCGTCCTCCATCGGCCGCACTTCCACCCGGCGCACGTTGACGGTGTCGGTGCTCAGCTCGTGCGCCTGTTCGAATCGCAGCGCGATTTTCATGCGGTCGAGCATCAGGAAAACCGCCACGTGCATCAGGATGGAGACCAGCATCGCCACCGCGGCCCACCAGCCGATATGCTCGGGCCCGGGCAAGCGGTAGGTCCCGCCATCTCGAATCTCACTCCATGAATAGCCATCGGGCATGCCTGACTATACGTGGCACCATCTTGCTGGCAATCACCGGAATGCTGGATTATTTTCGCGCTTGGCACCACGCGTGCTCATTCATACACGAACCGCCCACACATTATGGCCGCCAAAAAGACTGCAAAGAAAACGACCGCTTCCGCCCCCGCCAAAGCTCCGGCTGCCGCAGCTCCCGCCGCGAAAAAAGCCGCCAAGAAGGCCGCTGTCGCCCAAAGCGCCACCCAAGCCGTGAAATCTCCCGCCGCCAAGCCCGCCACTCCCAAGCTGGGCACAGAGGTCATTGCCCGCGCCGCCTATCTCAACTACCGCCGGCGTGTCGAACAAGGCCTGCCAGGAGATTCCGACGGCGACTGGCTTGAGGCCGAGCGCCAGCTTGCGAAATCCGGCTCTGTGTGATCCGGACTCCCGGAACCGCCGAGATGGCGCTTGAATGTTGCCCTTGGCGGCCCTAGTGCGGGGGCCGCATGGATCCGATGCACCCCTACGAACACCTGTCGCTCTTCAAGGTCGGCCTCGTTCTGGCCGCCTGGCTGATCGGCTGCCATGCGCTGATGCTGGCCAAGCCTGCGGCGGTGCAGGGATTTTTGAAAAAGTTCCCACGCAACCAGATGCTGGGCCAAATCCTGCTCGGCATCGGGCTGGCGTGGTTCTGGCTTTTGATCGCGCCGGACAACATGGGAATGATCAGCGCCTTGGCGATGGACTTGGGGGAATTCAATGGTGCCAAGCCGATGCTGCGGATCCTGGTGCCGGTGGCGATGTTTCTGGTGGCCACCAGCGTGCGGGATTTCCTGGCGGTTCGGGCGCTCGGCGTGGTGGGACTGATGGCGGCCTCGCCACTTTTGGAGGGCGCGTTTTTGAAAGACCCGTCATCACGGCTGCTGGTGCCGGTTTTCGCCTATGTCTTGCTCACCGCCTCGATGTTTTTCGTAGGCATGCCCTACCTGTTCCGGGACGCGGTGAACTGGGTGAGCGCCGAACCGAAACGCTGGCAATTCGCCTCCTTGGCGGGCCTCGGCTATGGCGTGGCCACGTTGGTGTGTGCCCTCGCTTTCTGGCGCGGCTTTTGAAACCCAACGGCCTTTGGGAAATTTCCCCTGCGCACGGCAAAATCAGGCAGGCAGCAAGCCCGGATGATCAGTAAATGGGCGCTCCGGAGGTGTCTTCCGAAGCACCACCACCGGTTGCCTTGGTGGCCGTTTTTTCCATGCCTTCCCCAGCAATCCGCATGTCGCGGCCGAGCCCGATGAAGGTGTTGCAAGAACTGGTAAATACCGCGGTGACGGTCAGGGCGATCAACAGGATGGTTTTCATCACGGGACCTAAATAACCCAAAAAGCACCTCCTGCAAGCCGATATTCTAAGGTTTTCTTAATTAAGTGATCTGCACTCCAACGGGAACCTCATACACCACTCATCTCGCCACTTGCTGAAGCGCGTGGAAGACGCGGATCGCGGCGTAAGCGTCATTGGCGGCGTAGAGCAACTGCCGCTCGCTGAGCCGGGGTGCCGCCCAATTCGAGGTGGTGATGGATTTCGATTTGTGGAGCCTGCGCTGGAACAACATGGCCACTGCGGAAGTGGCCCCGATGGTATTGCGGTAGCCGAGTTGCCTGAAAGAGCGGCCAAGATCGACAATCGAAGCCGGGCGGATGCCGAAGCGCTGGGAAATCTGCCGCAAGTCGCCCTTCAGATCGAAGCCGATCTTGCACAGCCGGGCACTGGCCAGCAACTCGATGACCACCTCCTGGCTCTCGGAGACGTGCGAATGGAAAATGAACGCCTTTTCCACAGTGGCAAACTGCAACACATGCGGCCCCTCGGACTGCTCGCCCTTGCGGAACGTGGGCTTGGATTCGGTATCAAAACCCACCGTCCCCGCCTGCATCAACTCCTCGCAGGCGATCCGCGCCTGCCGCTCGTCGGAGACCACAAACACCGAATCCAGACCGAGGCCGGAAAATGGCTCCATGGCGGCAATTTCGGCTTTTGGCGGTGGCGACTTGATGGCGGGACTCATGGGAAACTCGGCGGGACGGATCGGCGGGCGATCACTTTCACCCCGTGGCGGATGATCCGTCGCAAGCTGCCGCTTGGCAATGTCCGGTTTTCGGACTGGCGTTTTTCGGGCGGATTCCAAACCGGGGGCATTGCCAAATCCATGATCGGAGTCCATCGTCGCCACGAGTCCCATCCCAAGCCCAAATCCCCAATTGACATCATGAAAATCACCTGGTTCGGACACTCCGCATTCCGCCTCGATTTCGACGGCCTCGCCGTGTTAATCGACCCCTTTTTCACCGGCAATCCGGCGTTCACCGGCGATGCCGAAGCCGCCGCGAAAGGAGTATCCCACATCCTGCTCACCCACGGCCACGGCGACCACGTGGGCGACACCATCGCCATCGCCGCGAAAACCGGCGCCAAGGTGGTCGCCAACTTCGAGATCTGCATGTGGCTCGCCTCGCAGGGCGTGCAAAACATCGATCCCATGAACCTCGGCGGCACCACGCCGCAGGAGGGATTCAGCGTGACACTGGTGCGCGCCGACCATTCGTCCTCCGACCAGAACATCCCGCTCGGCAATCCCGGCGGCATCATCGTCACGGCAGCCGGCCAACCGGTGGTCTATCACATGGGCGATACCGATATCTTCAGCGACATGGCGCTCATCCATGAATTGTATCAACCGGAAATCGCCATGGTGCCCATCGGCGACCGCTTCACCATGAGCCCGCGCACGGCGGCGTTGGCGGTGCAGCGGTATTTCAAGCTCAAGGCCGTGATCCCGTGCCACTACGGCTCATTTCCGATCATCGAGGCGAACGCCGAAAAGTTCGTGGCCGCCATGCAGGGCCACGACACCCGCGTGATCGTCCCTACCAAGGGCCAGGCGGTGGAAGTTTGAGCCCGGTTCCCGGAGTTCCTGAGAGCTCGAAGGATTTGCGCGGCATCAGCCGGTCACCTTGCGGAACCTGGCATAGGCCTCGTCCCATGCGGCGGTGTCCTGCGGTTGGTAAATGCGGAAGTCGAACGAGCGGCGGATCAGTTCGCGGCCTGCATGCAGGTCGGCAATGTGGCCAGTGGCCAGCATCTGGGTGATCACATTGCCGCAGGAAGTGGCTTCCACCGGGCCGGCGACGACCTCGACGTTGAGCGCGTTGGCGGTCGCGCGGCTGAGCAACTCGTTCTGGATGCCGCCGCCGCCGACATGCAGGCGTTGAAAATCGCGGCCGGTGAGCGCCTTGATGTTTTCGAAAACCACGCGGTATTTGAGCGCGAGCGAGTCGGTGGTCACCCGCAGGATGGTGCCCTTGTCCTGCGGCACATTCTGGCCGCTCTTTTCGCACCAGGCGCGGATTTTCTCCGGCATGCCGCCGGGACTGGCGAAGACCGCGTCGTCCGGATCGATGAAGGCGGAAAACGGGGCGGCGGCCTCGGCCAGCGCGGTCATGGCGGCGTAACCCACGTTTTCGCCATCGAGTTGCCACTGGCGCTTGCACTCTTGGATGAGCCACAAGCCTGCGATATTTTTGAGGAAACGCACGCTGCGCTCCACGCCCAGCTCGTTGCTGAAGCCGCGCTCAAGCGCATCCGGGGTGGTCACGGGGTCGGGCGTCTCGATGCCCATGATCGACCAGGTGCCGGATGAGAGCCACAGGTTGCCGCTGCCTTGCATCGGAATGCCGGCCACGGCGGAGGCGGTATCATGACAGGCGGTGGCGACCACTGGAATGCCGGGCTTGCCGATGAATGCGGCCACGGCCTCGCGCACAGTGCCGAGCACGGTGCCAGGGGCGACCACTTCGCCGAAAATTTTCCGTGGCAACCCGAGGGCATCGATGACCTCCCAAGTCCAATCGCCGGTGCGCGGGTCTAACAACTGTGAGGTGGAGGCGATGGTGCGCTCGACCGCCATCCGGCCGGTGAGCCAGTAGGCCAGCAGATCGGGCACAAAGAGCAACCGCTCGGCTTCAAACAAGGCCGGGTTTTTCTTGCGCGCCTCCGCCAGCAGGTGCAGCGAGCTGTTGTAGAAATTCGTCTTGATGCCGGTATGGGCGTAGATTCCCGCCTCGGGCATCAGCGCGTGCATCGCCTCGGCCATGCCTTCGAAGCGAGTATCACGGTATTGGTGGGGCATGCCGAGCAGCGAACCGTCCCGGCCGATCAAGCCGTGGTCGCAGCCCCAGGTGTCGATGCCGATGGAAACGATGGAATCGCCGTGGCGCTCGACGCCGAGGCGCAGGCCTTCGAGGATCTCGCGATAAAGGCCGACGATGTTCCAGAAAGAACCGCCTGGCAGGTCGGTGCCGGGATTGTCGAAGCGGTGGATTTCCTTGAGCTCGAGTTTGGAGAAGTCAGTGGTCGCGGCGATCACGCGGCCGCTGCCGGCTCCGAGGTCCACGGCGAGGAAGGTTTTTGATGACATGAGATTGCAGGAAGTGGTTT
>CAXNHR010000137.1:0-5435 GCA_964202135.1 Luteolibacter sp.
GAATGAGGTTGAGAATCTGCTTGAGGACGACCACATTGGCCCGGGTTGGTGTAGTTTTGTTCATAACACCCTACCGAGTGGCAGGGATTTCAACTCAACACCAGCCCGCTTTTTTCCCTAGCTAAGCCGTCCTGTGGGACGGCTGTGAATCGTTTTCATGGTGTTTGCACCCTAAGAAACAAACCCTGGCATTGTCCATTGGCAGTACCGGCAATTGCTGATAGGGGATTGCACTACGATTATCTACGCGAACTCACTCCACCGTCACGCTCTTGGCGAGGTTTCGCGGTTGGTCGATCTCACAGCTGCGGAGGCGGGCGACGTGGTAGGAGAACAGTTGTAGCGCCACGGCGGCGGGAATCGTGGCGACCAGCGGGTGGCAGCGCGGGATGGCGATGGAATCGTCCATGCAGGAGGCGGCTTCGTCGTCGCCCTCGGTGACGAGGCCCAGGATGCGGGCACCGCGGGCGCGGCATTCCTCGATGTTGCCGAGTGTCTTGTCCTTGCCGGGAATGTCGCAGGCGATGGCGATGACCGGGGTGCCATCCACCAGCAGGGCGATCGGCCCGTGTTTCAACTCGGCGGCGTGATAACCCTCGGCGTGGATGTAGGAGATTTCCTTGAGTTTGAGCGCGCCTTCGAGCGCCACGGGAAACATCGGACCGCGGCCGATGAAGAACGCGTGCTCGTTGTGGGCGTAGGCTTCGGCGATTTGAGCGATGCGTTCGTTTTGGCGGATCACTTCCGCGACGAGTTCCGGGATGCGCTCGATCTCACGGGCGAACTGGATGCCATCCTGGCGTGAAAACCGGCGGCCTCGTCCCAGTTTGAGGGCCATCATCAGCAGCACCGCGACCTGGCAGGTGAAGGCTTTGGTGGAGGCCACGGAAATTTCCGGTCCGGCGTGCAGATAGACTCCGCGGCCGGTCTGGCGGGCGATGGTGGAGCCTACGACGTTGCATAGGCTCATCACGAACGCGCCTTTCTGCTGCGCCTCACGCACGGCGGCGAGTGTGTCCGCAGTTTCACCGGATTGGGAAATGGCAACCACCAGATCGCGGCTGCCGAGGATCGGATTGCGGTAGCGGAACTCCGCGGCCTGCTGAACCTCCGCGTGGATATCGGCAAGATCCTCGAAGGCATACTCGCCGACGAGACCGGCGTGCAGCGAGGTGCCGCAGCCGATGAGCACCACGCGATCGAGTTCGGCGAGTTCGCGCGGCGAAGTGCCCATGCCGGATAGCACGGCGGAGCCGAGGTTGAAATCAAGTCGGCCGCGGATGGCGTTGGCCAGGGAATCCGGTTGCTCGTGGATTTCCTTGAGCATGAAATGGGCATAGCCGCCTTTTTCCGCCGCAGCGGCATCGAACCCCAGTTCGGCGATCTCACGGGTGACCGGTATGTTGTACAAATCCCGGATGTCCACTGAATCGGCGGTGACGATGGCGATGTCGTTGTCATCGAGATAGATGACGCGCTGGGTGTGGGCGAGAATGGCAGAGGCGTCGGAGGCGATGATGGTTTCGCCCTCGCCCACGCCGATCACGATGGGGCTGCCACGGCGTGCGGTGATGATTTTTTCCGGTTCGCGTGCGGATAGAACGGCGATGCCGAAGGTGCCCTCCACTTGGTGCAGGGCGTCGCAAACCGCCTGGAAAAGATTTCCCTTATCGTTATCGCCGATCAGGTGGGCGAGCACCTCGGTGTCGGTTTCGGAATAGAAATGGTGGCCCTTGTTTTCGAGCCGGGCGCGCAGTGCGCGGTAGTTCTCGATGATGCCGTTGTGAACCAGCGCGATGTCGCCGGATTGGTCGAGATGCGGGTGGGCGTTGACTTCCGTAGGCGGCCCGTGGGTGGCCCAGCGGGTGTGGGCGATGCCCATGGTGACCCTGGCGAAACGCTCTGCCGGCCAATCGGCGCGTGCCCGCTCGCTGAGTGAGGAAACCTTGCCCGGAGCTTTGGCGATCACGATCCGTCCGTTATCCAAAACCGCGACTCCCGCCGAGTCGTAACCACGGTATTCGAGCCGGCGCAGGCCGTTGATGAGAACGGTGGGCGCATCCGCTTTGCCTATGTATCCGACGATTCCGCACATGGTGAATGGAGATTAGGGATTGGTGATTTGAAATTAGGAGAGAATGTCGTGTTGGACGATTTCGCCGGGGCGTGTTGAGGTTCCGGGCCAGAGTTTGCGACCGGGATAGATGGAGGTGTTGATGCCGGTGTGAACACCGTCGCCGACGATGGTGCCGAACTTGCGGCGGCCGGTGTCGATCAGGACACCGCCGACCATCGAATGGTGGTTCCTGCCATCATGGCGCAGGTTGGAAACCGTGGTTCCGGCTCCGAAGTTGACATTTTCACCGAGCACCGAGTCGCCGACGTATGATAAGTGGCCGACGTTGGTTTTGCTCAGAATGAGGCAGTTCTTGATTTCCACGGACTGGCCGATGTGGCAGCCATCGCCGATGCTGGTGTTGCCGCGGATGTAACAATTCGGGCCGATCTTGCCGCTCGCGCCGATCACGACATTTCCCTCAATGAAAACCCCGGGAAGGATGCGGGTGCCGGGGCCGAGGTGCAGTATGCCCTCGATCACGGCGGATGGATGGACCTCACCCTCGATGTGGTTTTCCGCAAGCGAGGAAACGAACAATTCATTGGCGCGGAGAAGATCCCATGGATGGCGGATGATGAATGAATGCGTGGCAGTGACAGCTTGTGATAACTCCGGAGAATCACCAATCCACGCGATCGGTTCACCGACGTCATCGACGAGAGTTCCTGTTAGATCCATCAGATCGCGGGGATTGATCCATGCGTGCGGATGATGCTTGATTCCGGCACTGCCGATGGCCGCGCGTTGATGTTCGGAGAGCGTGCGGTTTCCAATCGGAAAATCCTCGATGCGCCGGGTGAGGCACAGCGGTTGGCAACTGAATGATGCTTGGGACATGCGCTATAATCTCAGCCGATTTCCTCTTTGATGGCCGCGGCGAACTTGCTCACCCAGGTGCGGCAGGTGTCGCCATCGCGGTGTTCGACGAGCACCCGGATCTTGTTTTCGGTGCCGGAGTAGCGGATCAGGTGACGGCCGCTGTCACCGAACTCCGCGTCGGCTTTTTTCATGAGTTTTTTAAGCGCCGGCAGAGAATCAAGCGGCGGTTTGGACGGCACCGGCATGTTCGCGAGCTGCGAGGGATACTCGTGCATCACGGTGGCGAGCTGGGCGAGGGTGGCGTTGCGCTCGTGCATCATGCGCAGCACCTGCAGCGCACTGAGAATGCCGTCGCCGGTGGTGGCGTGATCCGCGAAGATCAAGTGGCCGGAATTCTCGCCGCCGAACGAGTAGCCGTTTTTGCGGATGCACTCGATCACGTTGCGGTCACCCACGGCGGTGGTTTCCACGGCGATGCCGTTTTGTTTCATGGCCTCGATCAGCCCGAGGTTGCTCATCACCGTGGCGACCAGCGTGTCTTTGCGGAGTTTCCCCTGCTCTTTGAGGCTGATGGCGCAAAGGGCGAGGATCCGGTCGCCGCTCACGACTTGGCCGTTGGCATCGGTGAAGATGACGCGATCGGCATCGCCATCGAAGGAGATGCCGAGATCGGCATTGAAGCGGCGCACGAGTTCACCGGCGTTTTCCGGATGAAGAGCGCCGCAGCCGCTGTTGATGTTGAGCCCGTCCGGCTGGATGCCGGTGGTGATCACCTCGGCGCCGAGTTCCTTGAAAATGAGCGGTGCGATGAAATAAGCGGCTCCGTGGCCGCAATCGACCACCACTTTGAGACCGTGCAGCGGCACGTTGTCGGCGGTGTGCTTGGCGAACTCGATGTAGCGTCCGCGCGCATCGTCGATCCGGTGCGCCTTGCCGATTTGGCGCGGCGGCAGCGGAGCGGCCTCGGGCTCGCTGCCGAGAATGTGCCGTTCGATGAGGTTTTCCAGTTCGTCGGACAGCTTGTAACCGTCCGGACCGAAGATTTTCATCCCGTTGTCCTCATAAGGATTGTGGGAGGCGGTGATCATGATCCCGGCCGCCGCACCCATCGACTTGGTGAGGTGGGCCACCGCCGGAGTGGGCAGCGGGCCGACCATGAAAACATCCATGCCCATCGACACCAGCCCGCTGGTGAGCGCGGTTTCGATCATGTAGCCGGAAATCCGGGTATCCTTGCCCACCAGCACGCGGTTGCGGTTCGGGCCGGACGAGCGCAGCACGTTGGCCACCGCCTTGCCCATGCGCAGCGACACCTCCGCAGTGATCGGGAATTCATTTACCCGGCCTCGGATGCCGTCGGTGCCAAAGAGTTTCTTGGTGTTTTCAATCATCGTGAGTCGTAATTTTGTTCAAAAAAACATGAACAATCCAATCTAAAATTCCAATGACATGGGCAGAGGAAGCATTCCCAAAAACCAGTGACCTCCACCATTCGGCGCGGCGGGGCGCGCTGGAAAAAGCGCATGGGACAAACAAAAAAGACGCCGGCTTATGCCCCGGATCAGATCGACGGGCAAGCGGTATTTGGTCGCGGATTGTTTCACAAAACCGCGCGGCGAATGCGGCCCGGGGCTTTTTTCAGGAAGCGTCGTGCCAAAGCCTCGAACTCCTCTGATAGGTCGGTGAGATGGATTTCAAGCACTCCTTCCCGGTCGTTGGGTGCCAGCAGATCCAGTCGCGCCAACTCCCGCTGGAGATGCTCGGCACAGGTCGTGGCGGAATCGATCAAGGAGACATCCGCCGGCAGCAGTTTCCGCAAAACCGGAATCAACAGCGGGTAATGCGTGCAGGCCAGCATCAGGGTGTCGATGCCCCGTTCCACCAGAGGATCGAGGTAGGTTCTGAGCACGACCTCCGTGGCCGGGTGGTCGATCCAGTCCTCCTCCACCAAGGGCACAAGCAGCGGCGCGGCGGTGGCATGGATGATGAGACCCGTCCGTCGCAGGGCCAGTGCGTGCTGATAGGCATGGGAGCGGATCGTCCCGCGCGTGGCGATGATGCCGATGCGTCCGGCATCAGGATTGGCAAGAGCGGCGTCCACACCGGCATCGATCACACCAAGGATCGGCAGGCGGTATTTCTCTCGCAATCCCGGCAGCGCGTGGGCCGTGGCCGTGTTGCAGGCCACCACGATCGCCTTCACGCCGCGGGAAATCAGGAACCGGCTGTCCTCATCCGCGAACTGGCGGATGGTTTCCGGGCTTTTCGATCCGTAGGGCAGCCGCGCCGTGTCGCCGAGATAAACGATGTCCTCTGCGGGCAGCAATTCCTGCACCGCGCGCACAACCGTCAGGCCGCCGACACCCGAGTCGAAAAATCCAAGAGGAGCTGCATTCACTGGCCGGATTGTGCCCGTGCACAAAGCTCCGGCAAGCGGGAAGCTTCCGTTCCATGCATTTGCAAAACCGCTGCCGGAGCCGTCAGGGATTCACGACCA
>CAXNHR010000138.1:0-5400 GCA_964202135.1 Luteolibacter sp.
GCATCGAGAGGGATGTGGAAATGCACCCGCGCCTCGCACAAACCGGCGCGCTCTGCGGCCAGGAAATCCGGCAGGTCGGTGAAGCGGTGGATCGTGCCCGCATCGTCGCGCGCCAGCACCTGGTGGAAATACACCGGCTCATCAAAGGCTCGGATCGCCGCGATGGCCGCCGGATCGCGCGGATCGAGCGCGAGCGCGCTGGAAAGATGGATCTTGGAAATGCGGATGCCATGGCGCAGCAATGTGTCGAGCGATGCGGCGGCATCCTCATATTGCAGCGCGAAGTGGCAGGCATCGTAGTTCACGCCGATCCGGCGGCGGATCATCTCGGAGTCCTCCACTTCATCATGCAGCCGCCCGAAGAAGGCAACAGTCTCCGCCGTGTTTTCAAAATGCCCGAGCGGTTCGGGTTCGAGGCCGAGATGGAAATCGTGTCCGCTTTCGGCAGACAATTCCTCCAACCACCCGGCCAGCAAAATCAAGTTCTCGCGGATGGCAGCCTCATCCGCCGCGAAGCTCTTGTGCGATCCGGGCAGCGTGGAAACCGATGCTTCCGTGCCGGGCCGCGCAATGGCGGCGAGGATGCGGAACAAATTCTTGGTGTAGGCCAACCGCTCGCTGGTGGTCCAGTCCGGTTGGAACACCCGCTCCTTGACGCGCGTGCCGTGGAAGCTGCCGTAGGGAAAGCCGTTGACCGTGAAAACATAGGTATTCGTTTCCTCCAGCCATGCCTTGAAGGCAGCGAGCCCGCCGTCCTCTAATAATTCGCGCGCCGCCACCGCCGACAGGCGCAGGCCGATGCCGAATGGCGCGCCTCCGCAAACCAGATCGCGCACCGCCAGCACGCGGGTTTGCAGCACCTCGAAAGTTTCCGCCCAGGACTCGGCGGGGTGGATATTGGTGCAGTAGGAAAGATGCGCGCCGTGGAACTTCAAACCGCGGAGAAAATGATGCCCGCCCATCATCTTGTCGAGCGCGCAGGAAGGTGTTGAGGTCTTCAACCACCATGGGCGTGGGTTTGTAGCATTTATCCGGGCCGGTTTTCTCGCGGATCGCATTCCGGGCTTTTTTCAACGACTTCTTGGAGGGCGTCACGTTCAGGTAGGTTTTGTCATTCAAGCATAATGATGACGGCAAGCCCCGGGGTTGACGCGGCGGGTTTCGTGGCTACAGCTATCCGCCATGCAAGCCGACAACGATCCGTCCCAAGCCGCTGAAGAACAACCTTTGGAAACGACCGAAACCACTCTGGAAAACCCGGCCCTCGATCCATGGGAGGAACTCGAGGCCGATGTCGCGAAATGGAAGGAACTCTCGCTGCGCACCGCGGCGGAAATGGATAACCTCCGCAAGCGCACCGCCCGCGAACGAGAGGAGGCCATCCGCTATGCCAACCAACGCCTGCTCGAAGAACTCCTGCCGGTGATCGACAGTTTCGAAATGGGCATGCAGGCAGCCTCGCAGGACACCTCCTCGATGATCTACATCGGCATGGACATGGTGCGCCGCCAGCTCAACGAATTCCTCACCTCCCAAGGCGTCCTTGAAATCGATACCTGCGGCCTGTTTGACCCCAATCTGCACGACGCCGTGGCCCAGGAAGACTGCGCCGCCGGCGAGGAAGGCCGCATCCTGCGCGTCACCCGCCGCGGCTTCAAACTCCGCGACCGCCTGCTCCGCCCCGCCAGCGTGGTCGTTTCCAAACTTCCAGCCCCTGCGGAAGGAGGCGCTGCTTAATTTCCCATGGCTGAGAAACGCGATTATTACGAAGTGCTCGGCGTCCCTCGTGATGCCGGTGCCGACGAAATCAAAAAAGCCTACCGCAAGCTGGCGGTGAAATTCCACCCGGACAAGAACCCGGGCGATCACACGGCCGAAGACAAGTTCAAGGAACTCGGCGAAGCCTACGAGGCCCTCAGTGATCCGGACAAGCGTGCCGCCTACGACCGCTACGGCCACGCCGCATTCCAGAATGGCGGCAGCGGACGCGCCGGCGGCGGTTTCCACGATCCGATGGATATCTTCTCGCAGATCTTCGGCGGTGGTTTCGACGAGTTCTTCGGCGGCGGCGGCGCCCGCCGCAAAGGCTCCGGAAAACAGCGCGGCAGCGACCTTCGCTACGACCTCGAAATCACCCTCGAAGAAGCCTCCACCGGCGTGGAAAAGGAACTCGAAATCGAGCGCTACGTTCCTTGCGATTCCTGCGGTGCCAAAGGCACCAAGGGCTCCGGCGGCGTGAAAGCCTGCACCACCTGCGGCGGCCGCGGAGTCGTCGCCCGCCAGGCCGGCATTTTCATCCAGCAAACCACCTGCCCCGAATGCCGTGGCGCGGGCGAAACCATCTCCGATCCCTGCAATAGCTGCCGCGGCGAAGGCCGCGTCCAACGCGAGAGCCGCATCAAATTGCGCATCCCCGCCGGTGTGGATACCGGCACCCGCCTGCGCTCATCAGGCAATGGCGATGCCGGCGTGCGCGGTGGTTCCGCCGGCGATCTCTACGTCTTTCTCCACGTCAAGGACCACGATGTCTTCGAACGCGACGACGCGGACTTGTTCTGCGAGGTCCCCCTACCCTTCTCCACGGCAGCGCTCGGCGGCGAACTCAAGGTGCCTACGCTCGACGGCCAGTCCTCGATCAAAATCCCCCCTGGAACCCAGGGCGGCACGGTTTTCCGCCTTCGCGAAAAAGGCATGCCCGGCCTTTCCAACAGCCGCCGCGGCGATCTCAACGTGCGCGTCCAGGTGGAAGTGCCGACCAAGCTCAGCAGCGAACAACAGGAAAAGCTCCGCGCCTTCTCCGAATCCATCGGCGATCACAATTCACCAATGCAGGAAGGTTTCCTCCAAAAGGCGAAGCGGTTTTTTGATCTGTAGAAAAGACACAAGACGCAAGAGACGAGGACATTCTCCGGATGTTATTGAACATTTTCTTCTTGAGTATTGACGTCTTGCGTCTTGAGTCTCTGAGCATGCCCTCAGCCGAGAAAAACACTTCCATCAAGAAGGCGGCTGCTCAGTTGGTCCGCCAATTGCCGGAATCCGCCAGTTGGGATGATCTGATGTATGAAATCCTCGTCCGCCAGAAGATCGAGGCAGGTCTGACCGATTTGCGTGACGGGCGCAAACATGACCACGCATCGATCCGTCGCGAGTTCGGCATGGCATGACTCTCATCTGGTCAGAACAGGCGCGGCGCGACCTGTGTGCCATTCGGGATTTCATCTCCCATGACTCGGAGCATTATGCGCGATTGCAGATGGAGCGAATCATCTCACGGGTCGAGCGCACCGCCACAATGCCTACAAAGGGACATCCTGTTCACGAATTCATGGAGTCCGGGTTGCGCGAAATCCACGAAGGTTCTTATCACATCATCTACCGCATTGATGACGAGGCACTGCAAGTGGTCACCATCGTTCACATGAAACAGCGCGTCACGAGGAGGCGCCTGCGATAAAATCCCAACTTGAATCTTGCAGTCTTGCGTCTTGAGTCTCTCCCCATGCCCCGCTTCCACCTTCCGCCCGAATTTTGGCAAGCCGGGACTCTCGCCGGTGATGAGGCGCGACACCTCTCACAGGTGCTGCGCATCAAGCCCGGTGAAATGGTCACCGTCTTTGATGGCTGCGGCCGCCGGGCGGCGGCGGAGGTTCTCACAGTCTCTCGCGACCATGTTTCACTGCAAATCGGCGACGCTATGACACCGCCTGCCCCACTGCCCGCCATCACCCTGGCGCAGGCGATTCCCAAGGGCAAAAACATGGACCTTATCGTCCAGAAAGCCGTCGAACTCGGCATCGCCGCCATCCAGCCGCTCGTCACGAAAAACACCATCGTCCATCCCGGCGAGGGAAAGTCCGAGAAGTGGCGGCGCACCGCGCTCGAAGCCTGCAAACAATGCGGCCAGGACACCCTGCCCACCATCGCCGATCCCCTCCCCTTCGACCGCTGGCTGAAAAGTGGCGCGGGTGTCCCGCCCGCCGCCAATCCTCTCCGCCTGATCGCCTCCCTCGCCCCCGGCGCTAAACCGCTGCGCGAAATGCTCCGGGCTCATCCCGGCACCACCGCCGCCACGCTGTTGGTCGGGCCCGAGGGCGATTTCGCGCCTGAAGAAACCAACGCCGCGCTCGACGCCGGGTTTCTCCCGGTCTCGCTCGGTGACATCGTCCTGCGCGTGGAAACCGCCACGCTGTTCTGCCTCTCGGCGCTGCGCTACGAGTTTTCTGAGTGAGCCAAAGCATCTCCGGCACCTGCCATTCGCTCATGGCGCAGGGCAAAAATCCCCGCCATCCAAGTTGCCCGCCTGCCAAGACCGGCCGCAAGCCCAGCCACCGCTTTTCAATCAAATTGTTAGAAGTGCGGCGCCACTTGGCCAAAGGATTGTCCACACTTTATCGTTCGTTTGTTCATGCCAAGATGAAAAATGCACAGGTTTGCGCAATCAATGCCTCAAGGTTTTTATTGATTGATTTAAATTTCATGGATTAACCTCGCGCCCCGCAGCTTTGCATCCCGGCATTTCGCCGATCGTCCGGCTGCTGAAACCATTTTTACTCCTAACGAGATGAATCCTGATCGCGCCACTCTCAATTTCCTCAACAGCTTCCCCGAAGAATCCCGCAAGCGCGGTGAAATGCTTCAAAAAGACGGTGCCGTCACCCAAATCTTCGGAAACCACCTCTTCATCCAAGGCCGCGTCGAGGACGAGACCGGTATCTTCCGCACCAGCTTGCGGCTGCAAGGCAACCGATGGTTCGGCTCCTGCACCGCGGAAGACGAAATCATCGCCGGTGCCTGCCAGTATGCCACCATGATGGAGCGCATGCACCGCGGCGAGGACCTGCCCGAGTCGCCCAATGAGTTCGACGACACCCCGGTGCTCGACATCATCGAGGAAAAACTCGGCCGCGAGCTCGACGACAAGGAGGCGGACTTCGTCACCAAGATCGAAAAACGCTATCGCCGCTACGTGATCGAGGGCGAACTGCATGACCACGATATGGTGCGCATCAACCCGCGCTGGGAAATCACCACCTACGAGCCGCTCGAGCTCTGGCCGATGCCGCCGGGCGACATCCTCGAATTCTGGAACTACCTCGCCTACGCGTTCTACAAGCGCAAGCTTCCCTATCCGGACTTCATGGGCGTGATCACCGATCTCGGCCACGTGCAGAAGAAAATGGCCGATTGGGAGCAGGAACGCGAGGTCGCCGCGTGGTATGAGCGCATCGAGCAGGTCAACGAGCGTCCCCCACAGGATGAACCGCTCACCGTGGCCTTCCGCTTGGTGGCCACCATCAACGAGGCCCGCATGGAGGTGAAGGAAACCAAGTCCCACGTCTGGATCCAGCTGCGCGAGAAAAACGAGATCGAACACTACGTGAACCTCCACCACGAGGG
>CAXNHR010000139.1:0-5392 GCA_964202135.1 Luteolibacter sp.
GCGCTTGCGGATCGACTTCGCGGTGGCGGCGGCAGTCGTCGGCATGGTGTTGTGTTATGGCATTGTGCGCATGGCCATGGAGGGCCGCGGCGAATCGGTGCGTCTCAAAACCCTGCTGGTGCAGATCAACATCCCGCAGGATGCCGCCCACGTTTTGTGGGAAGCCATTGATGTGCACATGGCCTACGAGGAGGAAACGCTCAAGGCCTTGGAAAATCTCGCCGACAAGGACGCGGCGCGCCTCAAGGAAGCGGTGGGCGATGGCGACGAGGGCGCGATCTCGCTCAGCTGGCCGGACTGGGTGATGTGGCCGGAGTCCGCTCTCACAGGAAGAATCCTCCGCGCCGAGGACGGCACCTGGGGAACCTGGCAGGAGAACCTGGACACCATTGCGCAGGTCCGCACGGCCGGGCCGTTTACCCTGATCCACGGCACCAACGAACTTGAAGCCGAGAAGTCCGGTGAAAACGAACTCATCATGATGGAAAAAGGCCGGGCATGGAATTCACTCGCCGTAATGAGTCCGGACGATGATTTGCAAACCTATCGCAAGCGCCATCTCGTCATCTTCGGCGAAACCATCCCGTTTGTGGACACCATCCCGCTGTTGAAGAAAATTTACGAACAACAGGCCGGCGTGGCATATGGCGGATCCTTCACGCCCGGCGTCTCGGCCGATCCGCTGCCCATTCCCACTGCGGCTGGCACGGTGATCGGCGCGATTCCCACCATCTGCTTCGAGGACACGCTGGCTCGCATCACCCGCTTGTTCATCCGGCCCGGGCCGCAGGTGATCGTCAATGTCACCAACGATGGCTGGTTCAAGGAATCGGCTGCGGCCGCGCAACATTTCGCCAACGCCCGCTTCCGCGCCATCGAGATGCGCCGCCCGATGCTGCGCTGCGCCAACAACGGCGTGAGCGCCGCGCTCGACACCACCGGCTCCACCGCACACCCGGACACCGGCAAACCGCAGGTCATCACCGATGCGAACGGCAGCCAATTCACCCGCGGCTCGCTGCTTGCGGAGCTCGATGTGCCGATGCAGCCGTCGTTCTCGCTCTATGCCATCATCGGCGACCGGGGTGTGATCGGGCTCGCGCTGCTTGCGTTGGCACTGGCATGGGTGAAACGCCCAACATGATGTAAATCCAAAGGTTTCGGCCGACATCCGTTTCGGAGGGGCGGTATTTTTAATTGGTTGATCTGATGCCGTTTCTGTCGCCGTATCTCCTGCGTATGAATTCCGTGACTCGCCGCTCATTCCTTGGCAAAACCGGGCTTAGCCTTGGTTCCGTTCTTTTTGCAGGCCCTGCGATTGTCCGTGGCCAGAACCTCAACAGCAAGATCCGGCTCGCCTGCATCGGCGTCGGCGGCAAGGGCATCTCCGACGTTAAAGAGAGCGCGGCCTGCGGCATGGAAATCGCCGCCCTCTGCGATGTGGATGACATGCCACTGCTCCAAATGGCGGCCGAGTTTCCCTCTGCCGCGAAGTTCAAGGACTTCCGCGAGATGCTTGAAAAAATGGACAAGGACATCGATGCGGTGACCATTTCCACTCCAGACCACGTCCACGGCGTGGCAGGCATCATGGCCATGAAGATGGGCAAGCACCTCTACTGCCAGAAGCCTCTCACCCAGACCGTCTGGGAATCCCGCATGATGCGTGATCTCGCCCGCGAAAAAAAACTCGCCACCCAGATGGGCAACCAGGGAAGCGCCGGCCCAGGACTGCGCCGCGCCGTCGAGGTGATCCAATCCGGCGTCATCGGTGCGCCGCTCGAACTCCACGTCTGGAGCAACAGGCCGATCTGGCCGCAGGGATTCGATCGGCCCGAAGGAGAAGACCCGATACCCGAGGGGCTGGATTGGGATCTGTGGCTTGGCCCCGCCACTGCCCGCCCCTTCAAGGAAAAGATCTATCATCCCTTCAAATGGCGCGGCTGGACCGACTTCGGCACAGGCGCGCTCGGAGACATGGCCTGCCATGGCGTGAACATGCCATTCCGCGCTCTCAAGCTTGGCTACCCCACCCGCGTTGAATGCGAAATCGCCTCCCGCGCATTCTCGGAAACCTATCCCACCACCTCGCGGGTGCGCTTCGATTTCCCCGAGCGCGACGGCCTGCCGCCACTCAAGTTCTGGTGGTATGACGGTGCCCCGGAGAACGATTCCAGCCCGCTGCGCCCGTCGGCAGATATCACCAGGGAAATCGTTCAGTGGCGCAAAAAACTCCCGCCCAGCGGCGCGCTCATCATCGGCGAAAAAGGCCGGATTTTCGCCCCGGATGACTACGGAGCCACATCCCTACTCCTGCTCAATGATGAGCAACAATTCGTTTCGATCGACAAACACGAAGCCTGCATCGCCATCCCGGAATCCATCCCGCGCTCGCCGGGGCATTACAAGGAATGGTTCGATGCCATCAACGGCGGCCCCGCGCCCTATTCGAACTTTGAGACGGCCGCCTACCTCAACGAGATCATCCTGCTCGGCTCCATCACCCAGCAACTCGGTGAAGGCCGGCCAATGGATTGGGACGGCCCGAACATGACATCCACCAACATCCCGGAGGCCGCCGCGCTTGTGAAACGCCAATACCGGCAAGGCTGGGAGCCAGTGCTCTGAGCCCGCCACGAAATGCTCGCTCCGCTTGACCTGAAACTACTGCGCGACCTTGGCCGGATGAAGGGCCAGGTGCTCGCGGTCAGTCTGGTGATGGCCTGTGGGCTGGCGATGATGATCATGATGCGCAGTCTGATCCTCACGCTCGAATCCACGCGCGAGAGCTATTATCAGAGATATGCTTTTGCCGATGTCTTCGGCAGTTTGAAACGCGCGCCGCTTTCTGTCGCGGAGCGCGTGAAAACCCTGCCCGGCGTGGCCACGGTGGAGCCCCGCGTGGTGGTGGATGTCACGCTCGACCTCCCCGGCATCGCCGAACCCGCCACCGGGCGCATCGTTTCCCTGCCCAGGGACGGCGGCCCGCAGATGCTCAACCGGGTTTTCCTGCGCAAAGGCCGCCTGCCTCGGCCGGACGAACGCCGCGAAGTGCTGCTCGGCGAGGCATTCGCCGTGGCAAACCACTTGCAGCCCGGCGACTCGCTGGTCGCCGTGATCAACGGCCGCCGCGAAACGCTGATCATCTGCGGCATCGGCCTCTCGCCGGAATTCGTCTTCGAAGCGCGCCCCGGCGAAACATTGCCGGACCACGAGCGCTTCTGCGTGATGTGGATGAACTACCGCGCGCTGGCTGTGGCCTACCACATGGACGGCGCTTTCAACGATCTGATCATCGATCTCGCGCCCCGCGCCTCGCCCGAACCGGTGATCGAAGAGGTGGACCGCCAGCTCGCCAGCTATGGCGGCGCGGGTGCCTACACCCGCAAGGACCACCCGAGCGCGCAGCGGCTCGATGACGAGCTGCGCGTGCTTTACACGCTCTCCGTCGCCTACCCGCTGGTGTTTCTCAGCGTGGCCGCCTTCATGGTCAATGCGGTGCTCTCGCGCATCGTGCGCTTGCAGCGCGAGCAAATCGCGCAGTTGAAGGCGCTTGGTTATTCCTCGCGACAAGTGGGCATGCATTTCCTCAAATTCGTGTTGGTGATCGGCACGCTCGGCACCCTCATGGGCGGCATCGGCGGGCGGTTGTTAGGTGCCGGATTGGTGGATCTCTACACGCAGTTTTTCCTCTTTCCCTCGCTCCGTTTCACGATGGACTACAGCGCGCTGGGGCTGGCGCTGCTCGTCAGTCTTGGGGCCTCGGTGCTGGGCGTGCTCACGGTGGTGCGGCAGGCGGTGAAACTGCCGCCCGCAGAAGCAATGCGGCCTGAACCCCCGGCGGATTTCAGACCATCATTCTTCGAGCGCATCGGGCTGACCCGCTTCTTCAGCCCGTCATTCCGCATGGCCTTGCGCAACATCGAGCGCCGCCCGTGGCAGGCCGCGTTCACCTGCTGCGGCCTCGCACTGGCCACCGGACTGATGGTCCTGCCTGGCGCGATGAGCGATAGCATCAACCACTTGCTCACCTTCCAATGGAACACCGCCCAGCGCCACGACGTCGCGGTTTTTCTCACAGAACCCGCTTCCGGAAAAGGTTTCCACGATCTGGAACACCTGCCCGGAGTGATCCGCGCCGAGCCGGTGCGCAGCATCCCCGCTCGGCTCAAATACGGCCACCGCCAGCGAAAACTCTCGATCACCGGCATCTCCAAAGGCGCGGATCTCAACCGCTTGCTCGACGCCAACGAGCGGCCCATCGAAATGCCCTCGGAAGGATTGCTCATGTCCGAAAAACTCGCGGAAATCCTCGGCGCGCGCATCGGAGATGCCGTGCGGGTGGAAATCCTCGAAGGCCGCCGCAGCGTGGTGGAGGTGCCAATCCGCGGACTGGTCACCGATTTCGCCGGCGTCTCTGCCTACATGGACATCACCGCCTTGCAGCGCATCCTCAGGGAGGGAAACACGGTGAACGGTGCCTATCTCGCAGTGGATCACAAGCACTGGGACCGCTTCATGCGCGCCATCAAGGACACGCCGCGTGCCGCGTTTGTGATGGTGAAACGCGACCAACTCGCCGCCTTCCGCGAGACCACCGGCAACAGCATCGGCATCATCCGCAAGCTCTACTTCGCGCTCGCCACCATTGTCGCCTTCGGCGTGGTTTATAACAGCGCGCGCATCGCCCTTTCCGAACGCAGCCGCGAGCTGGCCACCCTGCGCGTCGTCGGCTTCAGCCTGCCGGAAGTGCGCGCTGTGCTGATCGGCGAACTCTCGGTGCTGGTGCTGCTGGCCATCCCCATCGGCCTGCTTTTCGGCCGCGGCCTGGCGCTGCTCATCATGGCCTCTTTCAGCACCGAGACCGTGCGCCTGCCGATCCTGATCAACCACTCGACCTATGCCATCGCCGTGATCGTCGTGCTCACCGCCGCCGTTTGCTCCTTCGCGCTGGTCAGCCGCATGCTCGCCAAGCTGGATCTCGTCGGCGTCCTCAAGGCCCGCGATTGACCGCCGCCTGGATGGTAAAGAAAAAATCCGCCCTCAAGGAGCGGATTGAGTGAGAAGGAAAATGGAGCGGGCGATGAGATTCGAACTCACGACATCCACCTTGGCAAGGTGGCGCTCTACCACTGAGCTACGCCCGCGTCGCAAAACGCGTGGGCGCTTTCTACACCGGGGCCGAGGCCCGGCAAGCCAAAATTTTCAAAATTTCCGTGCCCGGAGCCTCCTCCTCTGCCTTTCTCTCGCCGCACGCCATGTCCGACAAACTCGCTGAAATCATCGCCACCAAGCGCCTCGAAGTGGAAGCCCTGATGCCGCGCGCCGCCCTGCTGCGCGCCGCCGCCCTCCAGCGCAACGACTTCGGCGGCTTCCGCGCCGCCATCGACCG
>CAXNHR010000140.1:0-5331 GCA_964202135.1 Luteolibacter sp.
GCCGGCACGGATCTGAAAATCAGCGCCATCGCCCGGGATGCGGGCTTTGTTTCCTCCGAAAGCATGACCGCCGCCTTCCTCAAGCACTACGGGAAGCGACCGTCCGAGTGCCGGTGAGTTATATGTTTCGGACAGGCCGGGCGGGCAGGATCATGCCGTGAGGTTCCAGCAGGCAAGGGCGGCTCATTTACCCAGGCCCCACCACTTGCCACTCACCGGCGGGCAGCTCTCGACGTGGCCGTCAAGCACCAGCGCATTGACGTTCGTGCCATGGGTCGGCGTCCCAGAAAAAACATCGGCGGCAGAATGGTGCCATCGTTTTCCGCGGCATGGATCTGGGCAATCGCGCCCAAAACTTTGTATAATCACAATTCCAGAGTGCGCCGGCCGCGTTTGAACAGAATGCATCGGTGGGTTCCAATGGGTTCGTTGTGGAAACAAACCGCCTGATGGGCGTCCGCAACATGATTTGTGAGACGATCCGTGCCAATCGCATGCGGTTTTATGCCAAGGGAAACGCCGTGCTTGCGACGGTCCATGGCGTGGGCGTGATTGGGCATGGCTGTTCCAAAGACCTCACACTTTGAAAAGCCCGCCGCGTTTGCCGCCGAGGATGGCGGCACCCATGATGGCCACGGAGAGGAAAACCATCGCCCAGACGCCGAGCGCGGCGGCGAGTTCGGTGCCGTTGCCGAGGGTGGAGAGCAGTGTGTAGATCGCTTTGGTGATCGGGTAGTGTTCCGTTTGTTGGGCGAGAATCAGGCTGTCGCTCACTTCCAACATGGCGAAGGCGAAGGCGAGGATCGCTCCGGCGGCGAGGTTCGCGCCGATGAGCGGAATGGCGACGCGACGCATCGTGCGGGCGGGTGTCGCGCCTAGGGACTTCGCGGCTTCCTCGAGCATCGGGTTGCTTTGTTGCAGGCCTGCCACGGCGGCGCGCACGACGTATGGCAGGCGCCGGAAGGCGTAGGCGATCACCAGCAGCATGAATGGATTGCCACCCTCGCCGATGAGGAAATGAAACGGTTTTTCCTCCTGCGAGAGTGCGAGGTAGCCGAAGGCCATCACCAACCCCGGCACGGCGAGCGGCAGCATCACCAGCGCGTCGAGCACGTTGCGGAACTTCAAGTCCGAGCGCACCACCACCCAGGCGACGCTGAGCCCGATCACCAAGGCCACCAGCGTGGCGGAGCCGGCATACATCAGGCTGTTCTGGATCGAGGGCACGACCAGGCCGTTGCCGAGCGCCTCGATGTAATGGTTGAGCGTGAGTTCGTCCGGAATCACCGTACCATACCAGCGGCCGGCGAGCGAAAGCAGCAACACGCCGAGATGCGGGATGGAGGCGATGGCGAAGGTGAGGATGAACCACAAGGAGCAGACAGCGGATTTCCAGCCGGTGAGTGTTTTCGCCGTTTGCATTCCTTTAGGCCGCGGCGCGGTGCCCAGCGGCGCGCGGCCAATCACGAGCTTGGAAAATAGGAAAACCACCGCGGCGATGATCAGCAGGATGGCTGTTAGAGCGTAGGGGATCGGGTTGGTTTCGAGGCTCTTGAGGCCGTCGAAAATCTGCACCGGGGCGACGCGCGAAAAGTCGAAAACCAGCGGCACGCCCAATTCGGTGAACGACCAGATGAAGACGATGGACGAACCCGCGAATATCCCCGGCATGGCGAGCGGCATGGTGATGCGCAGGAAACGTTTCCACGGCGGGCAACCGAGGTTTTCCGCGGCCTGCTCCATCGCCGGGTCGAGATTCGCCAGGGCGGCGGCGATGTTCATGTATAAGATCGGATAAAGGTGCAGCGCGTTCATCAGCACGATGCCGGCGAAGCGCCCGTTGGCGAGCCAGTCGTAGGGCAGCGCGGCATCCATCAGGCCCATGTCGATGAGCAGCGCGTTGAATGCGCCATTTACGCCGAGCATTTGTTTCACACCCACCGCACCGACGAAGGGTGGCAGGATCAGCGGTGCGAGCACCAACACTCCAAGCGCCCTCTTGCCGAAGAAGTCATAGCGGTGGCCGATCATCGCCAGCGGCAAAGCGATCGCCAACGTGGCCAGCGTGCTCACCAAGCCGAGCGCCAGCGCGTTCCACATCCCCTCTCGGTAGATCGGGTTCTGGAAAACGGTGAGGATGAATTCGAGCGTGAAGAATTTTTCGCCATCCGCCGTGCTGCCCTCGAAGGCCTGCTTCACGACCATCCCCGCCGGATAGATGAAAAACACCGCCATCAGCGCGCAGATGACGGTGGTGAGGAAAATGGCGTTGCTGCGTTTCATTGGAAAAACCTGTAGCGGCGGTCTGTGACCGTCGCTCGCTTTTGGGTTGCAGTGAAATCTTGGGACATTCCGGAACAAGTGCGACGGTCATAGACCGCCGCTACAGTTTTGTATTCCTCTTTGCCAGTTCGGCTTTACGGTAGTTGGCGCGGAATCTGGCCCCGAGTTCGGCGGCGCGGTTGGCAGCGGCGAGCGCGTCCTTGGTGTCGATGGTGGGATCGCCTTGGCCGGCGGATTGGTAGGGCATGGAGGAAACATCGGAAAAAACTGCGAGTGCGTCCGCGGGCATGCCGGCTGCGATGAGCGCGGCCCATGATTCCTTGAGCTCGTGGTGGGAATCGATGCACATGATTTTCACCAGTTGGCGCAGCGTGTTGAAGGCGCGGCCGGTGAGTTCGCGCTGATAGTCGAAATTCCCGGGATCGTGGTAGGGATCGGCCTCCGGCATCACCGAGTGGGCGAGAAACTCCGGAATGTAAACGTCGCGGCGGATCGGCGTGCGGTGCAATGCGCGAGTGACCGGCCCGCCGGGCGCGCCGGGTTTGCCAAACCACAGCCGCTGGCCATCGAGACCGAGGCAGAACTCGACAAACTCCTGTGCCACCTCCGGATTGGGCGCGCCCTTGAGCACGGCGATGGGATCACAGCTCAGGGTGGTGCCACCTTCCGGGGCGATCCAAACCAGCCGCCGCTCGCCATCGCGGGTGCGGAGTTCGTCGGAATACGAGCGACCGTAGAAATCAATGCTCATCCCGGCGGCGGCGTTGCCTTGCGCGACATCGAGCGGAATCTTGGATGCGCTGTCGGTGAAGTATCGGGCGTTGGCCGCCATTTTCTGGATCAATTGCAGACCACGCTCCCAACCCATGGCGATGGTCGCGTCGCGCGTTTCCTCGTCCGGGTTTTCCTTCAGCGCGCGGAGAATTTCGCTTTGCAGGATCAACTCGAAGGTGCGGGCGACCGATCCGCTTTTTGTCGGATCCGCCAGGGCGATGGTGCCCGCGTAGCGCGGATCGGCGAGGCAGCGCCAGGAAACCGGCGGCTCGATGCCGAGGCGCTTGAGCACGTCCGGATTATAACAGATCCCGAACTGCGACATGCAGGTGCCGACCCACACGTGGTCGTCCGGCCAGTAGCGCTCGCCGGTGAAATATTGCGGGATCGCGCCACCTTCGATGAAAAGCTCCGGCTGCTTTTTAAAAACATCCAGCGGAACCAAGCGCCCTTGTTTTGCCTGGCCGCTGAAATCCGGCTCGCCACCACCGAAAAACAAATCCATGCCGATGCCTTCGCGGCCGGTTTCCTCCGCCGCCTTGAACCCGGCGTCCAGCACCATGCGGATCTCTGACGTGCCGCCCGGCGTGCGCCAGTCGAGGTGGATGCTGCGTCCGGTTTTCTGTTGCCAATGCCGCGCAAAGGCCTCGCCGAATTCCTGGCGGATCGATTCATTGTGAGGTGTTAGAATCACCAGATGATCATCCGCCTTGCGCGAAGCTGCCGTCTCGGTCTGCCGACGCAACGCCAGAGGCAGCGCCACAATCAGCGCCAACAGCCCGAAAATGATAAGTGCCCGTGTTTTCAAATCACCTGATTTCCAATAACTAATAACCAATAACTTTTCTCTACCCCCTCACCACCACCACGTCATCGTGACGCGCGTGGAGCATGATGGCATCCTCGCCGGGCTCGTGAATGATGTGGGGGTTCATTTCCACCACCTGCTGGCGGCCAACCGGTGTCTCGATCCAATACTGGATGCGCTGGCCGAGGTAGGTGCGATCGGCGATTTTTCCGTTCACCGGATTGTCGCCCGCTTCCTTGTGCAGCCGCCACGCCTCGGGCCGTATTGACAGGCGGACCTGCTCGCCCACAGCGGGTGTCCACTCCGGATCGCTCACGCGACCGACAATTTCCCCGCCCTCGGTGCGGACTTTTGAAAAGCCGTCGCGGGTTTCCATCACCTCCCCTTTCACGATGTTGGTCTCGCCGATGAAATTCGCGACATAGGCGCTGCGCGGAGCGCGGTAAATTTCCTCCGGCGTGCCAATCTGGCCAATCTTGCCGCGCGTCAGCACCGCCATCCGGTCGGCCATCGCCAGTGCTTCCTCCTGATCGTGTGTGACATAAATGCCGGTCAGCCCGTTGTCCTTCACGATGCGGCGGATCTCGCGGCGCATTTCCACGCGCAGCTGGGCATCGAGATTCGACAGCGGTTCATCTAACAGAAGGCACTTCGGCTTCACCACCAGCGCGCGCGCCAGCGACACCCGCTGCTGCTGGCCGCCCGACATCTGGTCGATCGAGCGCTCGCCGTAGCCGGGCAACTGCACCATTTCCAGCGCCTCCTCGACACGGCGCTTGATTTCCTGCTTGGCCACCTTGCGCTCCTCGAGCCCGAACGCGATGTTTTGGGCCACCGTCATGTGCGGCCACAGCGCGTAGCTTTGGAAAACCATCGCCGCCTCGCGCTTGTGCGGCGGCATCTTCGTCACCTCGCGCTCACCAAAGTGGATCGACCCGCTGGTCGGCGTTTCCAATCCCGCGATGCAACGCAACAAGGTGGTTTTTCCACAACCCGAAGCTCCGAGCAGGAAAAACAACTCGCCGGGTTCAATAACCAGACTGATCCCGTCCAGGGCGCGGACGGTTCCGAAATCTTTGACAACATTTTCGGCGCGAATGGATTCCATGGCAGCGTGATCACTGGCCATGCTTCGGACGGCGAAGCAGGAAGCAAGCCCGAAGGTGTGATTTTATGAACGGCGAATCCTCTGCCACTTCACAGCCATCTCCTGATGCTGATGCAAAACGGCCGCGTCCGGTTTTTCCGGAAATCAACGCTTGTATGTTTCGCAAATGGCGAAATGTAGTGCTCATGAGCTCGCAACGGACCGCCATCCAGGATGCCGCGGAGGTTTTCAAGGCGCTGGGAAACCCGGCGCGGCTGCGGATGGTGAGGGAACTTTCCGACGGTGAAAAATGCGTGTGCGATCTGGTGGCTGCGGCGGGTCTCGGTTGGTCCACGGTTTCGCGGCATCTCTCGATCCT
>CAXNHR010000141.1:0-5272 GCA_964202135.1 Luteolibacter sp.
CAAGCGACTGGCGCACGACGCGACCACCGAACAAGCCGCCGCCCTGACTCCGGCCCGCATCGCCGGGGAACATCGCGCCGAACGCGAAAGCGCCTGAAAAGCCGGTTCCGGCGTGAACCCGTCAATGGGGACGATTTTGAGACGCTTACAGTTTTTCGTAGAGAGCGAAGAGGTATTCCACCCGTTCGCGGTCGGTGTGGAAGGGTTCCTTGCGGTAGCAGCGGTCCACCGCCAGATCGAGCGCGGCATGGGCCTTGGCCAGCGCGGGCGGCATCGCGACCGGATCGTAAAGGTCCGCCAGCGTGCTGCCGGGAAATTTCGCCCGCGCATCCAAGACGGCCTGCGCGGCTTTCTCCACGCCCGCCCGCTGCGCTTCCGTCACGTCCTGCGGCCAGGGGAAGTTGTTATAGACGAGCTTGTTGGAATAGCGATACCGGCTTTCCAATCTGCCGCAGACCTGCCTCATCCAAGCCATGTGTATGGTAGAACTGATCACACCAAAATGAAACACCGTGGCATCCGGCACGACATTCACAAGGTTACTGGCAACCACCTCCGGATCAAAGAATCCAATAGGAACGTATCGCCGCCGCTCTGAGGAAACGCCCGGAATCAGCAGGTAACGTGTGGCCGGCTGCCGATCCTCACCAAACAGCGAGGGATAGACAGCCAGCTTTCTGGTTGCTTCACGGGAACTGGCGGACCGCGCCGCCTTCACCGCTTCAACCCGCTTCGCCACTTCCGGCATCGAGCGCATTTCCTTAGGGTCCGCAGCCTTGAGCCAGAGGCACCAACGGTCGATGCCGTTGATGAACTCTTCTGAACCCAGAAACTTCCGAATGAACGGTGCTGCCTGCGGTTCGTTGGCAAGAAGCTGATCCTTTTCCTCCGTGGTGAGCAGCAGGTTGCCGCCGTCATTGGGCATGGAGCCGAACACGATGGGAGGCACCGCACAGATCGGATCGGTTCGCAGAGTCACCACCGCGTCCGATCCCTCCACCATGTAGGGCGAGATGTTTTTCACCTCCGAAATCACCGGATGCTCGGGATTCAGGTCGTAATCGAAAATCCGCCTTGTTTGCCCAGTAGAGAAATCCGGATGGCCAAAGCCAACGATGATGCAGTGGACATTGGCTTTGCTCCTTGCCTCGCTTTGCCACGCGAAAGTCCGGTGGGCGAAGAGGATTTTGTTTCCGTAGGGTGCCAGCAGCCTTCCCCACACCAAGCCTGCTTGCTCACCTTGGCAGATCGAGTTTGTGCTGACAAAAGCCGTCCTCACATGGCGGGCCTGCGCCATGTATTCGGCGGCGAGAGCATGCCAAGCGGTCACAAAATCAATTGTGCCGGTTCCCGGCGCGTTTTTCCACACCCGCCGCAAATCCTCTTTCTGCGCGTCGGACATGTATTGTTTCCCCACAAACGGCGGATTCCCCAGGATGAACGAGCATTTTTCCGGCGCGATGACATCCTGCCAGTCGATTTGCAGCGCGTTGCCGCAGACGATGTTGGCGCTTTCCACCAGCGGCAGGCGGGTGAGGGAGAGGCCGAAGGCGTAGCCGAGTTCCACGTTTTCGATGTGGTCCATCAGCCACATCGCCACGCGGGCGATTTGCGCGGGGAACTCCTCGATCTCGATGCCGTGGAACTGCGAGACGCGCACTTTGCTCAGCAGCGAGACATCGGTGACGAGCTGGCCGTGCGGGTGCAGCGCCTTGAGCACCTGGATCTCCAGCTTGCGGATTTCCCGGTAGGTGATGATCAGGAAGTTGCCGCAGCCGCAGGCGGGGTCGAAGAAATTCAGCGCGGCGAGTTTGTTGTGGAATGCCTCCAGTTTCGCCTCCCGTCCGCGCTCCGGGCCGGTGAGGATGGCCGCCAGCTCCGCCTTGAGCGCGTCGAGAAACAGCGGGCCGATCACTTTCAGAATATTATCCTCCGCCGTGTAGTGCGCGCCGATGGCACGCCGCTCGGCTGCATCCATCACGCCTTGGAACAGCGAGCCGAAGATGGCGGGGGAGATGCGCGACCAATCGAACTCCGTGCAGGCCAGCAGCGCCGTGCGCATGGCGGAGTTCATTTCCGCAAAGGCGAGGTGGCCGGTGAAAAGCGCGCCGTTCACGTATTCCAGCCCGGCCAGCAATTCATCCGTGTGGCGCTGGCGGCGGTCCTTCGGCGTGTCGAGCACGCGGAAGTATTGTTCCAGCCGCGGCCCCAGATCGCTGCCGTCCTCCTGCGTCCGGTAGGTGATGAAGTCGGTGAACCCATCCCGCCCGAAGACGCCGGTGTCTTCCGCGAACAAGCAGAAAAGCACCCGCACCAGAAACATCGGCAAATCCTCCTCGGGATAGCGGCCCGCCTTCATCGCATCATACAATCCGCCGAGGCGTGCCACCGCCTCCAGGTTCACCGGGGCTTCGGAAGTCGGCCGTTTGGGTTCGTAGCCCGCGAGAAAACCGAAAAGCTCGGCGCGTGCCGCGAGCTCCGTCAGCAGCAGGGAGTCTTCATGGCCGTTGTGAAGATCATGGATGTGAAAGCGCGCGAAGTCGGAGGTGACGAGCCAGCGAGGGCGCTCGTGGGGCTTGAGCCGCTCGATGTAATCCAGGCCCTGGCTGCGTGCTTCGTTGAGGTCCTTGCCACGGCTTTTGTGCTCGACGAGCAGCTTGCCTTTCCAGATCAGGTCGATGAAGCCGATGTTGCCATTGAGCATGCGGACGGGCGCTTCGAAACTGGCGACCTGCCGTCGGTTTGCGCCGTAGCAGGTGAAGAGGTGATCCCAAAAACTCTTGGCATCGGCGTCTTCATCGGAGGCGTCGCGCCCGTGTTCGGCAAAGGCGGCGCAGCGGGCGCGGATTTCGTTCCAGGAGAGCATGTGGTTTCGGCAAGAGCGGGCTGACCATGTGCTAACTGAATGGCTGTTCACTTGCCAGCCCGAATCCTCCTGCTCTCTGAATGTCAGGAACAAACCGGTCACATCCGGCGAAAATCGTCTCCGCCAGCCGTCAATCAGTCCCTGCCGCCGGCGATCCTGGATTTGCGGTCATTTGAAGACGCAAGCCATTGAATACCCACCAACAACTTAGATCACACAAAAATCAGCCGATTTCCCCGCGTTCGAGCAGGCCGTCGATCAATGCGCCGCGGGTGTCGATGCCGGTCATGCGGCGCTTGGCGGAGTTTTGGGAAACGATCTCGCGCAGGCGCATCAGGGTGCGTCCGCCGGACTGGGCGTCGTAGCCATTGAAGGCGATGGTGAAACGGGCGTCATCGGCCACGGGCTCGCCGCGGTGTTTGAAGGAAACGACGTTGCCATCGCCGCCGAGCCGGAGCTCGAAGGGCCAGAGGATGCGGTCGGACCTGCGGACTGAGCGGTCTTCCTTGAGGATTTCTATCAACTCGCGGGATTCGAGTTCGGCGGTGACGAGCAGGTTTTCGTAGGGCAGCAGTTTCCAGCAATCGCCGACGGTGAGCCTGCCGGCAGGCAGGTCGCCGGTGCCGAAAGTGCCGTGAAAAACGCCGTCCACCGGTGTTTGGTTGCGCTGCAAGGCCGCTGCAAAGCACTCGCAGAACAAACGCGCCAACGGGTTGTTAGGGCCGCCGGCCTTGACGGGGCTGAATACGGTAGCGACCTTGCGCGCAAGTTGTTCTGCGGCTGTCTTGATGTCTGGTGCGGCCATTTCCATCACCGCGGGATCAAGCGCGAAATTTTGATCCATGAGTGTGGTTTGCGCTTCGCGGCCGATGAGTTTGCGCGAGTGGCGGTCGAACACGAGATCCACGCGGCCGCAGTGGATGCCGTGGTATCCGGCTTGCGAACAAAGCACCTTGCCATGGGTCCATGACGGCTGGTTCTGGTGGGTGTGTCCGGCCAGCAGGACATCCACGCCCGGGGCTTGCTTGAGCATTTCGCGCAGCGGATTGGCGAAATCATCGGCATGCCGGAAACCCATGTGAGCCATCACCACGATGGCATCCGCCTGCTGTGCGCGCGCTTCGGCGATCGACCGTTGCAGGGCCTCGAGCGGGTGCTCCACCAGCACGCCGCCGAGGGTTTCCGGGGCCAGCCAATACGGCAGGCCGGGAGTGACCAACCCGATGAGCGCGATGCGGAATCCGCCGCTTTCCTTCATCGTCCATGGCAGCACGGATTTCCATGCGCCATCGAGCGTGCCGGGCAGCTTGCCGCCGACGCGGATGTTGCCGGTGAGCACCGGCGGTTTCGAGAGCGCGAGGTTTTTCTCCAAGGCTTCCGGGCCCCAATCGAAGTCGTGATTGCCGAGCGTCCACGCATCATAGCCGAGGCGGTTGAAGAGCGAGATCATCAGGTTGCCCTTGTGCAGCAGGCTCTCCGGCGTGCCCTGATAGACATCGCCGATATCGACCAGCAGCGAGTGCGGCGACTCGCGCCGCCACTGGCGGATGAGCGTGGCGCAACGGGCGAAACCACCGAGGTTTTCCATGCCGTCGTAGCTGCGTGTGGGAACGATGTGGCCGTGCAGGTCGGTGGTGTGGATGATGGAGACCGTCTGGAAATTCCGCTCATCCGCGCGGATGCCGGCGGCCACGGAGCCAAGCCACGCGCCGGCACCTGTTAGAAAACGCCGTCTTGAAATGTGGAAGCCGCTCATCCCCGCCAATCTGGCGAGCCGGACGCGCGTGGCAAGCTCGTCTTGCCGTGTAACGCATCGCGCGGATTTTCAAATTCTCAGCGGGTATTCGCCAGTGCGCGCCGCCAAGTGTCCGGGGCCTCGCCGTAAGCTTGCTTGAACGCGGCGGAGAGGTGGAAACCCGAACTGAACCCGACGCGGGCGGCGATGTCATCGAGTTTGGCATCGCTGGATGCGAGCAGCCGCCGGGCGCGGGTGAGCCGCAGGTGGATGACGTATTGCCAGGGCGCGTGACCGGTGTGGGCGCGGAAGGCGCGGCGGAAGTGCGAGTAGGCGACGCCGAGTTTGCGCGCGAGTTCTTCGACATTCACCGGTTCGGCGTGGTGCTCGTTGAGGTGTCGCTCGGCCTCGGCCACCGCTTGCTGGATGCGCGATGGCCGGGCGCGGCTTTGCGCGATGCGTTCGCACAGCGCCAGCGCTTGCAGGGCGGCGGCGGCAAGTTCCGGTTGGAAAACCCCCGCACCATGGCGGATCAGGCGGTGGATGGCATCGAGTGTTTCCTCAAGCCCGGCATCGATCGCCCCCGGCCGCAGCACTGCGCCGGGCGGAAAGGTGTTGGATTTGAGCAAGCCATCGACCACCGGCCCCTGGACCTCGATCCAACTCTCGGT
>CAXNHR010000142.1:0-5197 GCA_964202135.1 Luteolibacter sp.
TCCGGTGAAATGCGCGTCTCGAATTTCCTGCTCTGGCAGATCAGTTATGCCGAGATTGTCATTGTGAAAAAATTCTGGCCGGACTTCCGCCGCAACGACCTGATCGAGGCCGTGCGCGAATACCAGCGCCGCCACCGCCGTTTCGGAGCCCTCTGAAACAAGCGATCCGATGCACGGCACTTTCACATTTCTCGGCACGGGCACCTCGGTGGGAGTGCCGGTGATCGGTTGCAAGTGCCGCGTTTGCACCTCGTCCGATCCCCACAACAAACGCTCGCGCTCCTCCGCGCTGATCCAAATGGGCGGCACCTCGTTGTTGGTCGATTCCGGCCCGGACCTGCGCGAACAGGCCCTGCGCGAAGATCTGCGCGAGATCGACGCGGTGCTCTACACCCACTCGCACCTCGACCACGTGGCCGGCTTCGATGAGTTGCGCGCCTTTTGCTGGAGGCGCAACGAACCGCTGCCGATGCACGCAACCCAAGAATGCATGGAAACGCTGATCCAGATGTTCGGCTGGGCCTTTTCCGAAGAGAACGTTTACAAGGGATATGTGAAACCCGATCCATGCATCATCGATGGGCCGTTTTTTTATGGCGATTTGAAAATCACGCCGCTGCCGGTCGAGCATGCCGCGGTCGAAACCATCGGCTACCGCTTCGATTACCCGCACGCCCGCAGCATCGCTTATCTGCCGGATGTGAAACGCGTCCCCAATGATACCATGTGGCACCTCCGCGAGGTGGACATCCTGATCGTGGACGCCCTGCGCCCCGAGCCCCATCCCACGCATTGTTCGATCGGCGAGGCGCTCGAAATCATCCGCCAGGCCACGCCGGGCGAGGCCTGGCTCACCCACCTCGGCCACGAAAACGATCACACGATCCTCGGCCTCGAACTGCCGACCGGTGTGCATGTCGCATGGGATGGGCTCAAAATCGCGCTTTGAACGACTCTTGCATCTCTCCAGCCGCCCATCCAATCTCGCCCGCCATGCGAGTTCTGGTGCCGCTGATCTGCCTGCTGGCGGGGTTTTTCCCGCGGGCAGCCGCCGTGCCACGGCCGGAATCCGTGGCCGTCCTTTACAACTCCGCCGTGCCGGAATCCCGCCAGCTCGCGGAGCTCTACCGCGACGCCCGCGGCATCCCGCCGGAAAACCTCATCGGTCTGGAAATGCCGGCTGCGGCGGATGTTTCACGCGCCGACTATGAGCAAAAAATCGCCGCACCGCTGCGCCGCGAATTCGACACCCGCGGCTGGTGGAAACGCGGGCGCGACCCCGAAGGTCTCACGCTGCCAATCGCCAACGACATCCGCGTGCTGGTGACCATGCGCGGCGTGCCACTGCGCATTCAAGCCAGGCCGAAGCCCGAGCTACCCGCCCCTGCGCAAGGCAGCCCTGCCCCGCCCGCTCCAGCGGCACCCAAGGATCCCCTCGCCGGCCGCGACGAGGCGGCTGTCGATTCGGAACTCGCAATGTTCGGCGTGGAGGGCGTGCCCACCGAGGGCGTGCTGCAAAACCGATATTATAAGTCCGATTGCAAAATCAACGATGCCCGGCTGCCCTTCCTCATTCTAACAGCCAGGATCGATGCCGCCTCACACGCCACCTGCGAGCGGATGATCCGCGATGCCCTTGAGACCGAAGAGTCCGGCCTTTGGGGCATGGCCTATGTGGACATCGCCAACAAGTTTCCACAGGGCGACCAGTGGTTGGAAACCCTGGCCGCCGCCAGCAGCCGCGCCGGCATCCCCACCGTGATCGATCGCTTCAACGAGACCTTGCCCAAAAACTACCCGATGGCCGATGCCGCGATGTATTTCGGCTGGTATGATGGCAATGTGAGCGGACCGTTTCTCAATCCGCAGTTCAAGTTCCGCAAGGGCGCGGTGGCGGCACACCTGCATTCGTTCAGTGCCGCGCAAATGAGCAACCCGAACAGCCACTGGTGCGCGCCGCTGCTGGAGCGTGGCGCGGCGGTCACGCTCGGCAATGTGTTTGAACCCTACCTCCACCTCACGCATGACCTCGGCCTGCTGCACCAACGCCTGTTAGATGGATTCTCGTGGGTGGAAGCCTGCTGGATGGCCATGCCGGTCACCTCATGGCAGGGAGTGATCCTCGGCGATCCGCTTTACCGGCCGTTCAAGCACCTCGCCGGCACCGGCAGCGTCCGCAAGGAAGACAAACCGTTCCGCGCCCTGCGTGCCGCCACCCTGCAATGGGCGGGCAATCCCGCCGAACGCCGTGCCCAGCTCGACAAGGCCGCCGCCCGCCTCAACAGCGGCACCTTTCACGAGGCCGTGGGCCTTGAACTCGTGCAACAAGGACTCACCGCCGAGGCCGCCATGCGCTTCCGCAATGCAAAGGCCGCCTACGTGCGCACCGAAGACAAGATGCGCCAGGATTTCCATATCATTGCCATCGACCGCGCCGCCAACCGCAAGGACCTCGCCCTGCGCGGCCTGCGCGACGCCCAGGCCATCTACGGCCCGATCCCCGAGGCCGAAAGCCTCGCCGCATGGATCCTCATTCTCGATCCACCACCCCCGCCACCGGCCAGTCCACCCGCCGGGAAATCATGACGCATTCCGCAATCCATCGATGACTTACGAATTTCTGTTAGAATCGGTCTGGCACCCGCCCTTGTTGTTTGCGGAAACTCCCGCTCCGCCGCTGCCATCGGAGCTCGAACTCCAGGCACTGTGGTTTGCCGGAGCCTTCGGCCGCGACTTCCGCACGACCTGCGGCAAGCCGGTTCGAATCGTCCAGTTCGGCGAGTGGAACCGCGGCGCGGGCCCGGATTTCATCCAGTGCGCCGTGGAGATCGGCGGCGAAACGCGCACCGGTCCTCTTGAGCTCGACCCGGATTCAGCCGCATGGGAGGCCCATGGCCACGCCACCAATCCCGCCTTCCGCGATGTCGTGCTGCACGTGGTTTTCCAATCCGGCGGTCGCCAAAATTTCATCCGCACCATTGAGCACCGCGAGGTGCCGCAAGTGCTCATCAGCGAACTCCAACTCTCCGACGCGCTCAACCGCCCGCAGCGTGAAGTGGCCATCGCCCACCCTGGCCGTTGTGTTTATCCGCTCAAACATCTAACAAGCAGTGCCGTCACCAGCCTGCTCGACGAGGCGGCGCTTTACCGCGCCAACCTCAAAGCCACCCGCTGGCTCAAAACCGAGGACGTCCACGGTCGCGATGCCGCGCTCTTCCAGTCCACCGCCGAGACGCTCGGCTACCGTGGCAACGCGCTGGCCATGCGCCTGCTTGCCCAGCGCGCACCGCTCGCCCTGCTCAAGTCCGAAGGCCCCGCCGCCGAAGCCGTGCTTTTCGGCACCGCCGGATTTCTCTCGCCCGACCTCCACGAACAAGCGCCGCCCGACACCCGCGATTACCTGCGCGGCCTGTGGGACGCATGGTGGAAAAGCCGCGCCCGCTTCGAGGCCACCGGCAACCGCGCCATCCCGTGGAAAACCCATGGCCAACGCCCCGCCAACCACCCGCACCGACGGGTCGGCGCATTGGCCGCGCTCACCAAGGTCTGGCCGCAATACCGCCGCCTCGCACTTGCCCGGCCGTTCGCCGTGAAACCGGTCGTCGATTTCCTCCACGCGCTTGATCACGAATTCTGGTCGCACCGCCACACACTCACCTCCGCCGCCACGCCCGGCCGGGTCTCGCTTTTCGGCCGCAGCCACGCGCTCGAACTCGTCGCCAACCATCTCGCGCCGCTAGCCATGCGCGAGAACGGCATGACCTTCCGCACCTTTCACAAACTCCGCAACTCCGCGCCCAACGACAAGGTGAAGCGCTGTGCCATCCGCCTCTTCGGCTCGCTCAAGGCCGCCCAACCGTGGACCCGCCGCGTCTGCCACCACCAGGCGCTGCTCCAGGTCTATCAGGATTTCTGCCTCGAGGATTTCTCCGATTGCCACGATTGCCCCTTCCCCGAACAACTCCTCCAGTGGAAATGACCATCACCCTCAACGGTGCGCCGCATCCTCATCCCGAGCCCGTCAGCGTCGCACAACTCCTTGAAAACCTCGGCCTCGACGGCAAACCCGTCGTCGTCGAACTCGATGGCCAGGCCATTTTCCCGCGCGACCACTCCCAGACCCTCATCCAACCCGGCGCGCGCGTCGAAATCGTCACCCTCGCCGCCGGCGGCTGAGCCGCTGCCCGCAGTGTCGAATGAAATTCCTGATTCTGAGAATTCAGTATCAGGAAAATTAGCGTCGATTGGCGGTCGTTAGCGGTTCAAAACAAATCGAGTTGCTGTGATCGATCCCGAATTTGATAAGACCCGGCTTGATTTCGACTGGAAATCCGCAATTTTCTCCAGTTTGTCCACGATATGGATCGCATGTTCCGCATCCCGCTCGTCGATCACCTCCGTATCCAGCAGCCAGGCTCCTGCGTAGAAGTGCCAACCGGGCTGGGCGCTATTTAACGCTTTGAAATACAGGATTTTCCTGTATTTCAGGGAAGTGGAGCATAGCGGATTCGAACCGCTGACCTTCTCATTGCGAAGAGACTTTTTTAATTCTTCAATACACTTATTATCAATTTGTTGAAAAATCTCAGACAGAGAAAAAAATTGCGATGGACCAATCAATGGACAAGAATTGGGGGTGAGCAAGACAAAAAAAATTCGGTGGTTTTCGAATTATGCCGCACAGTAACTCCTCAGGCACACAGTCCTGGAGGGTAGATGGCCGCATGCCAGACGGCAAGCGAGTGCGGAAGTATTTTGCCGAAGAGGCCGATGCCATTCGCGAACGGGCGGACTTGGAACTGAAGGCAGTTGGACAAACCGAAACCAGACAATCACTGCGCACATCTTTCAATGCGGCCCAGCTCGCCGATGCCGAAGCGGCGGCTCAACACGCCGGATCGCTCAAGCTCTCTATCATTGTGGCAAACTGCATGTCGCTGCGCGACCGAGTCTCCTCCAAGAATATAAACCTTGATCAGGCCATTGCTTTCGTAGAGGCCCGCTACCGACCCGAAACCAAGGCAGTCACTATGTTGAACGCCAAGGAAGAGTGTCTAGCAGCCTGTCGGACTTAGAATTCAAATTCTCTGAATAACTTCGGCGGATTCGGCGTATCCAAGGCATGTCCGCCCGTTTCGTCAACATTGACCACGACACCCCGCTGCTGCTGCCGCCCGACCTGCGCGACTGGGTGGCC
>CAXNHR010000143.1:0-5160 GCA_964202135.1 Luteolibacter sp.
CCATGGTGGCGGTCGTAGGCATTCGGATAGCCGATGTTGAAGGCGAGGTGATAGCGGCTGTCGGGCTTCATTGCGGACGGGGGGACGAAATAAAATCCCTCCGGCACCTGAAGGTCGCCCTCGGCGAGTTTGGGCCCGAGTTTTCCGGAAGCTGCGACGATGGGGTAGCTGCGGAAGAGTTCGAATTTTCCGGATCGGCGGTTTTGGACGAAGAGTTCGAGCAGGCGCTCTTCCTTGAAGGCACGGATGAAGACCGGCGCGCCGAATTCCAGGCCGGCGGCCTTCAAATCGCGCTCAAGCGCCGCGCGCACCCGGGTTTCAGCGGCAGAGGCGCGGGGATGGGGAATCATGTATGAAATGGGTTGGTCACAAACCGCCAGGCCCGCGAGAGCGACCCAAATGGCGAGGGAGGTGATTTTCATGAAACGACCTCGATGCATGAATTTGCACTACGAGATGCGGAGGGGAATGCCAAGGTGTTTCAGTCCGGGTCATTTTGAAGAGACAGATTGCGCCCGTGCTGGTTTTAAGCGACAACACGTCAGCCACTCATGACCCAGCTTTTGATCGAACCCGCCCGCCGCACCGGATGCGACGACATTCCCGCACTCACCGAGGTGCTGCAATCCGCCGCCCAGCGCCAGCGCTCGCCTATCGATGATGTTCTGGACGCCGGGGTGGTGGATGAGGAGCCCTACATGCGCGAACTCGCCAAGGACCTCGGCCTGGAGTGGCTGGACAGCATCCCGATGCCGGATGTGCCGCTGCCGCTGCGCGAGGCCTGCGGTCCACGGATCGCCCTGCGCCACCGCCTGCTGCCGGTGGAAATCACCGGCGAGGGCGATAAAAAACGCCTGAAACTCGCCACCTTCGATCCTTTCAACCTCGTCGCCCGCCAAGCGGCGGCCCAGGAGTTGGAGCTGCCCATCGATTGGTGCATGACCTCCCGCAAGCGCCTGCATGAGGCGTTGCGCCGCCTTTACGGTGTGGGGGCCGATACCTTCGAGCAGATTCTTGAGGGCCGCGATTTCGACTACGACGCCATCGAATCCGGCGAGGACGAGGCCAACGTGATCGACCACGACGACGACGAGGAGGCCAGCGTCGTCAAGTTCGTCAACCAGATCATCCGCGAGGCGCTCGACCAGCGCGCGACCGACATCCACGTCGAGCCGCTCGCCACCAACCTGCGCATCCGCTACCGGATCGACGGCCGCCTGATCGAGGTGGCCGTGCCGGAAAACATCAAGGCGCTGCAAAGCTCGGTGATCGCCCGTTTGAAGATCATGGCGCGCCTCGACATCGCCGAGCGCCGCGTGCCGCAGGACGGCCGCATCAACCTCCAGTTCGAAGGCGCGACCATCGACGTCCGGGTCGCCACCGTGCCGACCGTCGAGGGCGAGAGCATTTCCCTGCGTCTGCTCAACCAGGAGAAATTCAACCTTGCCAAGCTCTCGATGGAGCCCTTCGTGCAGAAGAAGATCGAGCAACTGCTGCACCTGCCCAACGGCATCATCCTGATCACCGGCCCCACCGGTTCGGGCAAGTCCACCAGCCTCTACTCTTTCCTCAGCGAGGTGAACCACCCCGAGCGGCGCATCGTCACCGTCGAGGATCCGGTGGAAAACAAACTGCCCGGCGTGATGCAGATCGCCGTCAAAAGCGAGATCGGCCTGACCTTCGCCAACGCCCTGCGATCCATCCTGCGCGCCGATCCGAACATCGTGATGATCGGTGAGATCCGCGACCTCGAGACCGCGGAAATCGCCATCCGTGCCTCTCTAACAGGTCACCTGGTGTTTTCCACCCTCCACACCAACGACGCCATGGGCGGCATCAGCCGTCTGGTGGACATGGGTGTGGAACCGTTCCTCGTTTCCGCCGCCGTGCGCGCCTTCCTCGCCCAGCGCCTGGTCCGCCGCCTTTGTCAGAACTGCAAGGTGCCGCGCGAAATTTCCGACGAGGACAAGCGCAACCTCGGCATCCCGCTGGAGATTCCGGGCATGCCCTACGCCACCAAGGGCTGCGACCGCTGCCGCGGCACCGGTTTTTCGGGCCGGCTTGCCATCTACGAAGTCATCCTTCTCACACCCGCCATGCAGGAACTCGTCGCCCACAGCGCGCCCGCGCCCAAGATGCGCGAGCAGGCCTTCCGCGATGGCTACGTGCCGATGCGCACTTATGGCTGGTTCAAGGTGATGCAGGGCATGACCACCATCGAGGAAGTCATTTCCGTCACCTCATCGGACATTGGCGGTGGGGACTGACGAACATTCAACATTCAACATTGAACATCGAATTTTGAAATGAAGATCCTCTTCCCACTCTCTTATCTGATCACTGATCACTGATCACTGATCACTCGTCACTTTCACCATGCCCGTCTTCGCTTACAAAGCCCTTTCCGCCAACGGCTCCGTCACCACCGGTGAGATCGATGCCGCCGACCGTCCGGAAGCCTTGCGCGTGCTTGACCGCAAGGGCTTGCAGCCGGTCAACCTGAGGGAGACCGCCGGCGCGGTGCAGACGCGCAAGCCTGCGGGCATGGCTGGCAAGGCGAGGGCCGACGAGGAGGCGAAATCATCCGGCAGGACGGATGCGAAGGAAGACGCCATCCCGGAAGGTCCGATCAAACTCAAGCGCGCGGAAGTCGTGCTTTTCACCGAGGAGCTCTCGGACATGCTCAGCGCCGGCTTGCAGCTGGAGCCGGCGCTCAAGTCGATGGAAAACCGCCAGGAACTCGGCAATCTCAAGGCGGTTTCCTACAAGATCCGCCAGATCGTGCGTGATGGCGTCAATTTCTCCGTGGCACTCAAGAAGGCGAGCCCGAGTTTCGGTCCGCTGTATTGTTCGCTGGCGGCGGCCGGCGAGGCGTCCGGCGCACTTGACCAGATCCTCAAGCGCCAGTGCCACTACCTCAAGACGCTCGCGGAACTGCAGAGCCGCCTGATCCTCGCGATGATCTATCCCTCGCTGCTCATCGCCGCGGGCATCGGGCTTTGCGTGGTGATGGTCACCGTGTTGATTCCCCAGTTGATCTCGCTGATCGAAGGCACGCCGGGCGGCAAGATCCCGCTGGGTGTGGCCATCCTGACATGGGTTTCGGAGTTCCTGAGCAAATGGTGGATCGTGATCCTTCTGCTCATCATCGCCGCCGTCATCTTCTTCAAGGCATGGAAGGACAATGATGCGAACAAGCCCACTTGGGACCGCATGAAGCTCCGCCTGCCGCTCATCGGCCGCGTCATCACCAGCCGTTTCTACGTCCAGTTTCTGGAAACCCTCGCCAACCTCGTCAACAACGGCCTGCCACTGCTGCGCGCCCTCGAGCTCTCCCGCGACGCCACCGAAAACCTATCACTCAAGGCGGAACTCAACCGCGTCATCGAACAGGTCGGCGACGGCCGCTCGTTTTCCAAGGCACTCATCCGCAGCGGCACCTTTCCGCCGCTGCTCATCGATATGATCGCGGTGGGCGAGCAAACCGGTAAAATCGACCTCTCGCTGCGCCGCGCCGCCGAGCGCTATGACAAGGAGCTCGACAAGGATTTGCAGCGCATCATGGCCCTCATCACGCCCACCGTGCTCATCATCATGGCCGCCCTTGTCGGTGCGATGGCCTATCTCATGATCACCGCCATCTTCCAGACGATCTCCAATCTCGGTTAGAACGTTAGTTTCCACCGCGCCGGCCGCGGCCACCCCATGGGCTGCGGCCTTCGAGGATGCGCACCTTGGCACCGTCTGAAAGAGCGGTGGATTGTTGCACATAGGCACGTGCGGCATCGGGCGACTCGCGCATCCAGCGGGCGGCGGCAATGCTGATTGCGCGGCTGCGGTCGCCCTCGTCGGTGATGGTTTCCGCCACCCGGATGACGTCGGCCGGTGGCGCGCTCTGGTTGCTCCAGACGTAGGATTGGAGCGCGCTGTCACGGACCGGGCCGGGTTGGTAGGAATTGGCGAAATCCAGTGCGGCGGCAGGGTTCTGGCCCACCCATGTGGGGATCAACTGGCGCATGCCGTCGCGCAGGGCGTCCTCATTGGTTTGCTTCTTGAGCAAATCCGCGGCGGAGGCGGGATCCACGCGCGCCCAGTCGCGCACCACGGTCGAGAGCGCCTCGTTTTTTGCCTCGCCATCCTGCATCAGCGCCAGTTGCCGGGCCGCAGCCTGCGGGTCCTTGTTGGATAAACCGCCGATGGCGGCGGCGAGGGCGTCAGCCTGTTGGTCGGCCGGCAGCGTGCGGATCCATGCCTGGGCCTCGTTGAAATCAGCGGCTCCATAGCGCGCGGCCACCGATTGATAGGCATCACCGAGATCCGCGCCCACCATCGTGGCCAGCATTTCAGCGGCCTTCTTGGGATCGGTTTTGGCGACTTCGCCGACCACCCCGCCGAGTGCCTGGGATTTTTCGGTGGTGAGCGAGTTGGCCCATGCGAGCGCTGCGGCGGGATCCTGGCGCGCCCACTCGCTGGCGATGATCGAGGCGCCGCCTTGTCCGCCCATCGGGCCGCGGCCGCCACCCATCATGCCCATCATCGCGAACTCGCGCGGGTTTTCCGCATAATATTTCGCGGCATTTTCCGGATCCACGCTGGCCCAGCTCTGGATGATCGTCGGCCGCACGAACATGCCGGCGAATCCCATGGTGTTGGAAAACGACATCGCCGCCGTGGGGTCCACCTCGGCCCAGCGGCCGAACAACAGGAACGAGGCCATCAGCCGCTCGTTCATCGGCAGGTTTTCGAGCTTGCGCGCCTCGTCCTCAAGTTGGTCGGGCGTGAGACCGGAGTAAAATTCGATCAAGGCCTGGATGCGGTTGGAACTACCGGGCAGGCGGTTGATGGCATCGGTATCGGACATGCGCCGCGTCCGTTTGGCGGCTTGCCCGGCGGCCGATGGATCCTGGCGCAGCGATGAGCGGGTTTTCAGGGCGGCATTTTCCGCAGCCCCGTCATCGCGGGACGCGCTGGTGTTTTTTCCGGAGATGTAGCCACCGAGGGCGCCGACGACCAAAGCGGCGGCAGAGAGAAACCAGGGATTTTTCATGATGGGATAATTGGTTTTGGAAGCTCGGGGCCATTAAATCCCGCAGGCCGGCGGAAGTCGCCGCAAATTTGCGGAAATGTTCGGCAGCCCGGCGAAGACACGCGCCGCCGCTG
>CAXNHR010000144.1:0-5040 GCA_964202135.1 Luteolibacter sp.
GCGAACACCTCAAAACCTTTGGGGAAACCACTGGAATAGTCGATTTTGTTTGGATTTCTGGGCATTCAGGAAATCTAAACATACTAGATGAGGTGTACAGATCTGTTAGAAATCAATCTGTCGCCCTCTCCCTAATGTAGGGACCCTGGCCCGCCGCCTTTCTGTAAATTCTTGTCACTGGCAAGAAGACGCCTGACACACTCGTTGATGAGGTTTTTGGCATGCAGCCGCTGGCTTGTTATGGCGGCTGATATCTCACGGAGTTTTCCGGCTTGATGCCATCGCAGATCCAGCATGTCAGGCGGCGTGCTATGCCGGGGGCGAACAGGGAGCCTTTCGAGCCGAGCGCGTTGAACATCCAATCGCCGTCGCCGAGCGGGCCGATCAACGCCTCGCTGCGCCTCAGGATCGGCCGCACGCCGGCTTCGTGGGCGGTCACTTCGAATGCTCCACCGCCGCCGAGGCGGCGGGCGATGGTCGTGACTTTTTCGCTGCCTGCCGAGCTTGGGTTTTCATCGAGCTCTTCCCACTCGTAAGTGGAACCTGCTTTGAAGTGCCCACCACCGATTGGCACCAGCCAACCGCCCGCGCCGATGCGGATGTGACTTTGCGGCCAGCTCTCCGCGCGCAGCGTGAGGATCTCGCCCTTGGCGCAGCGGTGCTGGCCGTAGCGGCCGCGGATCAGCCCGACGGCTCCCTCGCACCAGATGCGCCGGGTGCCGGGGGCGGCAATATCGATCTCCGATTTCTGATAGATTCCGCGTTGTTGGAAAAACGTGCGCGAGGCATCGAGAAAGGCGCGGGTGTCGAGACGGCCGCCGCCTGCCAGTTCGAGTGCGCCGTGCCAGCCACCGACTGATTGCGGCGCCCCATTTTCCGCGAGCCAGCGGGCCACATCCGGACGGGTGGTTTTGCCTAACATCTTGTTCCATTCTGCGGCGCTGTCGGCGAGGCGCAGGATCGGCAGCGGATGCCAGAAACGGAGAGTTAATAGTTTTTCGATGTGAGCATAAAACTCCAGCGCCTCCGGCAGAAACTCGCCAATCCTCGGGCTGGGTTCGAAATTTTTTCCCGTGACCGGGTTGACGAGTCCGGCTGCTACGCGCGAGCTGCCGCCGGTTTCGCGGTCCACCAATGAGAACTCCACTCCGCGCTGCCAAAACTCCCACGCGAGGCAGGTGCCGGCCAAGCCTTGGCCGACGATGGTCCACGGCGCACTCACTGTGGCATCAGCGGTTCGTTGGGATCGGACCATGCGGGATCATGGTCCTTGGCGTAGTTGAACAAATGCTTGTGGGTGTAGGGCTTGAAATTTTCGCGGTGCTCCTTGGGGATTCTGGCGAGCACGGCATCGTTGAGCGTGCGTGCGACCTTCTGCATGAGGTGGAGGGTGAGCTGGCGGCCTTTTCGCGCGCGCTGCACCTGCTTGTGGTTCAGTTGCTCCACGGAAGTTTCCACCAACTGGTGGTTGGTGATGCCCCAGCGGGTGAGCAGATGATCAAGTGGTTGGATTCCGTGGTCGCGCGTCGCGTCTTGCATGCGGCGGATGTAAACGGGAAACAGAATTCAAACCACGAAAAATATCAGCCGATTTCCCCGCGTTCTAGCAGGCCTTCGATCAATGAGCCGCGGGTATCGATGCCGGTCATGCGGTGCTTGGCGGAGTTTTGGGAAACGATCTCGCGCAGGCGCATCAGGGTGCGTCCGCCGGACTGGGCGTCGTAGCTGTTGAAGGCGATGGTGAAACGGGCGTCAGCGGCCACGGGCTCGCCGCGGTGTTTGAAGGAAACGACGGCGCCATCGCTGCCGAGCCTGAGCTCGAAGGGCCAGAGGATGCGGTCGGAGCTGCGAACCGAGCGGTCTTCCTTGATCATTTCGATCAGTTCGCGGGTTTCGAGTTCGGCGGTGACGAGCAGGTTTTCGTAGGGCAGGAGTTTCCAGCAATCAGCGACTGTGAGTTCGCCCGCAGGCAGGTCGCCGGTGCCGAAAGTGCCGTGGAAAACGCCGTCCACCGGCGTTTGGTTGCGCTGCAAGGCGGCTGCAAAGCACTCGCAGAACAATCGCGCCAGCGGGTTGTTAGGGCCGCCCGCCTTGATAGGTCTAACCACGGTGGCGACCTTTCGTGCAAGTTGTTCAGCGGCTGTCTTGATGTCCGGCGCGGCCAATTCCATCACTGCGGGATCGAGCGCGAAAGCATCATCGATGAGCGTGGTTTGCGCTTCGCGTCCGATGAGTTTGCGCGAGTTGCGGTCGAATACCAGATCCACGCGGCCGCAGTGGATGCCATGGTATCCGGCTTGAGAGCATAGCACACTGCCATGCGTCCATGACGGTTGGTTCTGGTGGGTGTGACCGGCCAGCAGGACATCCACGCCCGGTGCTTGTTTGAGAATTTCGCGCAGCGGGTTGGCGAAATCATCGGCATGACGGAAACCCATGTGAGCCATCACCACGATCGCGTCCGCTTGTTGTGCGCGTGCTTCGACGATCGACCGTTGCAGAGCTTCTAACGGATGCTCCACCACCACGCTGCCGAGGGTTTGGGGTGCCAGCCAATACGGCAGCCCAGGAGTGACCAGTCCGATGAGAGCGATGCGGAATCCGCCGCTTTCCTTCATCGTCCATGGCAGCACGGATTTCCATGCGCCGTCGAGCGTGCCTGGCAGTTTGCCGCCGACGCGGATGTTGCCGGTGAGCACTGGTGGTTTCGAGAGAGCGAGGTTTTTCTCCAACGCTTCCGGGCCCCAATCGAAGTCGTGATTGCCGAGCGTCCAGGCATCGTAGCCGAGGCGGTTGAAAAGCGAAATCATCAGGTTGCCCTTCTGCAACAGGCTCTCCGGCGTGCCTTGATAGACATCGCCGATATCGACCAGCAACGAGTGCGGCGACTCGCGCCGCCACTGGCGGATGAGCGTGGCACAACGGGCGAAACCACCGAGGTTTTCCGTGCCGTCGTAAGCGCGGGTGGGCACGATGTGGCCGTGCAGGTCGGTGGTATGAAAGATGGAGACGGTCTGGAAATTCTGCTCATCCGCGCGGATGCCTGCGGCCAGCGAGCCGAGCCACGCGCCGGTGCCTGTTAGAAAACGCCGTCTGGAAATGTAAAATCCGCTCATCAAGGCAAATTCGTCACGCCCATCAGGAAGCGGTCGCATTCACGGGCAGCTCCGCGGCCTTCGTTGATGGCCCAGACGACGAGCGACTGGCCGCGGCGCATGTCGCCTGCGGCGAAGACACCCGGGATGTTGGTCGTGTATTTGTCATGCTCCGCCTTGACGTTGGAGCGGGCGTCTGTTTCGAGGGCAAATTGTTCGACGATCTTCGGTTCGGGGCCGAGGAAACCCATCGCCAGCAGCACGAGCTGCGCGGGGATGGTGCGCGCGCTGCCTTGTTTTTCCTTCGGCATGTAGCGGCCGTTTTCGTGAACCCATTCGATGTCACAGATTTCCAAACCTGATAGATTGCCGGCGTCGTCCTTGAGGAAACGCTTGGTCTGGATGAGATACTGGCGCGGATCCTGGCCTTGGACGGCGGCTGCTTCTTCCTGCCCATAGTCCATCTTGTAAACCTTCGGCCATTCGGGCCATGGGTTGTCCGCGGCGCGCTCCATGGGCGGCTTGGGCATGATTTCGAGCTGGATCACGCTCTTGCAACCGTGGCGCAGGCTGGTGCCGACGCAGTCTGTGCCGGTGTCGCCACCGCCGATGACCACTACGTCCCTGCCTTTGGCGTTGAGCGCGGGGATGGTGCCATCGAAGTGATGGTCGAGTTGATACTGGGTATTATCGGTTAGAAATTCCATTGCCAGGTGCACGCCCTTGGCATCGCGGCCTTCGATGGGCAGATCTCTGCCGGCGGTCGCGCCGCAGCACAGGACGATGGAATCGAAATCCTTGCGGAGTTTTTCGGCGGTCCACTCGGAGTCATGACAGATGTGCACTCCGGTTTTGAAAACAATGCCTTCTTCGGCGAGCAGATTGACGCGGCGTTGCACAACTTCCTCCTTGTCGAGCTTCATGTTGGGGATGCCATACATGAGAAGTCCGCCGATGCGGTCGGCGCGCTCGAAGACGGTGACGCTGTGGCCGGCCTGGTTGAGTTGATCGGCGCAGGCAAGGCCGGCGGGACCTGAGCCGATGACTGCGACTTTCTTGCCGGTGCGTTTTTCCGGGATACGGGGTGTCACCCAGCCTTCGGTCCAGCCTTTGTCGATGATGGCGCACTCGTTGTTCTTGATGGTGACGGGCGGCTCGATCACGCCAAGCACGCAGGAACCTTCGCAAGGAGCCGGGCAGACACGGCCGGTGAACTCCGGGAAGTTGTTGGTCTTGTGCAGGCGCTCAAGGGCTTCCTTCCATCGGCCGCGGAAAATCAGATCGTTCCACTCGGGAATCAGGTTGTTAACCGGGCAGCCGGAGGCCATCCCGGAAACGATGTGGCCGGTGTGACAGAATGGTGTGCCGCAGTCCATGCAGCGCGCGCCTTGGGCCTGACGCGCCTTGTCGTCGCCGTGAATTTTGAATTCGCGCCAGTTTTTCAGGCGTTCGATCGGTGCGAGTTCGGAATCCGTCTTGCGCGGAATTTCCATGAATCCGGTAGGTTTGCCCATAGTAAAGATATCTAGTGTTCAGTTTTCAGTGTTTAGAGAGACGCAAGACGCAAGACTGCAAGATTCAAGAAAAGAGGTGCTGCTGCGCGGTCCATCGGAATCTTCTCTTGCGTCTTGTGTCTTGAAGTCTTGGGTCTTTATCAATTTCCTCCGACTCGTGACAAGTCCTTGAGGTTTTCCTCGAAGGCGGCCATGGCGGCTTCGTCGCCGGAGAGTCCTTGTTCTTCGACCTTGCGGAAGCATTCCAGCATGCGCTCGTAGTCGCGCGGGAAGACCTTGAAGAATTTGGGTAGCTCGTCATTCCAGTTTTCCAACAGGAATTTGCCGCGGGCGGAGGCGGTGTGCTCGACGTGTTTTTCGATCTCTGCCTTCACGCTGGCGATGTCAGAGTCGCCGCACTCGATGAGGCGGTAGAGATTGACCATCTCCTT
>CAXNHR010000145.1:0-5035 GCA_964202135.1 Luteolibacter sp.
CTCGATGGCAGGAGTGTTCCTGTCGTGCTAACAGTCGCCGACGGCCGCGCGCTCGTCACCTTTGCGCAGAAAATTGAAATCCCGACCGGCGGCAGCCTGAATGTCAAAATCTCATGAGCCCATCACCTGATTCCTCCAATCGCAATCCATCATGCTGTGGCGGCGGTTCCTGCCACCCAGCGCCACAACCCGCCCGCCGCGATTTCCTCAAGCTCGCGGGCTTGACCGCCGCCGGCTTTGCCTTTTCCCGCACACCTGCGGTGGCCGGGCCGTTTGACGCCTCGGATTTCCGCTTTTCGCTCATTCCGGCGGACAAGAAGCTCTCCAAGGAATGGCTGGCCTCGCTCACGGCCCGCGGCAAAGCCACCGTGTATTCCGGCAAGGATCTGGATTTCATCGGCATGCCGGTGGGTGGATTCTGCACGGGCCAGCTTTATCTCGGCGGCGACGGGCGGCTCTGGCACTGGGACGTGTTCAACGCGCCGCCGCCATCGCAGATTTCCGCCGCTCATTACGAGCAACCACTGCCCGCGATTTCACCGATCGAACAAGGCTTCGCCATCAAGGCCAACGGCCAGATCGGCGCGCTCGACCGGGTGGGATTCCCGGACGTGACCTTCACGGGACAATATCCGATCGGCACGGTGACCTACCGTGCCAAGGATTTTCCGGTCGAGGTGGTGTTGGAAGCCTATTCGCCTTTTGTCCCACTCAATGCCGAGGACTCCGGGCTTCCTGCCACGATCATGGAATTCACCGTGCGCAATCCGTCCGGAACGGCTGTGGAAGTGGAACTCGGCGGCTGGCTGGAAAACGCGGTGGGCCGCTTTTCGAAGGGCGCGTTCGGCCTGCGCAAGAATGAGGTTCTCCGCCGGGATGGGATGCTGTTGGTAGCATCCTCCGCTCGGGATAGTGACAGCGCTTCTGCCGAACCCCGCCGCGCGGATCTCATCTTTGCGGATTTCGAGGATGAAAATTATGGTGAATGGACCCGCGAGGGCGCGGCCTTTGGCAATGCTCCGGCGCGCATCGACACGATTCCGGCCTATCAGGGTCCCGCGTCGATGAACATCCATGGCAAGGGCATGGTCCAGAGTCATGCCTCCGCTCCCGGAGATGGACCTGAAGCGCGGGATGCCGCGACCGGCAAGCTGATCAGCAAGCCCTTCCGGGTGGAGCACCGCTACATCCGGTTTCTCATCGCCGGCGGCGGCTTTCCCGATCAACTGGCATTGCGCATGGTGGTGGATGGCCGCCCCGTGCGCCTTGCCACCGGCCATAACAGCAATGTGCTGCGCGAGGATTTGTGGGATGTGCAGGAGTTCGAGGGACGCGAGGCACGGCTGGAAATCCTCGACCAGCACACCGGCTCATGGGGGAACATCGGCGTGGACCGCATCGTGTTCACCGACGACCCCGGCGTGCGCTTGCCCGTCGGACAGGCTGCGGATTTCGGAACGATGGCGCTTGCGATCCTCGGTGAAACGAACGCCCTCGCGGCGGCGCAGCTCTCCGGTGATGCCGGGGCAGCCTCCTTGTTCCAGTCGCTCAAAGACAAGGCGGAACCGGTGGAAGTGTCGCTTTCCAAACGCCTGACCGGCGGAGTTGGCACGCGTTTCCAACTCGCCCCCGGGGCGGAGCGCAAGGTCTCCTTCGTCATCGCCTGGCATTTCCCGAAAGTGGATTACGCGATCACCATGCAGGATGGCTGGACGCGCATTCAGGACATCGCGAAACTCAAACGTTACTATGCGAAACGTTTCGCCGATGCGTCGGCGGTGGTGGAGTATGTTGCGACGAATTTTCCACGTCTCTCGGGAGACACCCATCTCTGGCGTGCGACATGGTATGACTCGACGTTGCCGTTCTGGTTGTTGGATCGCACTTTGCTCAACATTTCCACGCTCGCCAGTGTGACCTGTCACCGTTTCGACAACGGCCGGTATTGGTTCTGGGAAGGCATTTACTGCTGCCACGGCACCTGCACCCATGTCTGGCACTACGCCCAGGCGATTGGCCGCCTGTTCCCGGAGATCGAACGCGATCTGCGCGAAAGGGTGGATTTCGGCATCGGGTTCCAGGAGGACAGCGGCATGATCACCATGCGCGCCGAGACGGCAGGTCCCGCGCCAGCCACCGATGGTCATGCGGGCACCATCCTGCGCACCTTGCGCGAGCATCAGATGTCACCGGACAAGTCGTTTCTCGAACGGAATTACCCGAAAATCAAAAAGGCCATGGGCTGGCTCCTCGCACAGGACGGCAATCACGACGGCGTGATCGAGGGAGCACAGCCGAACACGCTCGATGCCGACTGGTTCGGACATATTCCGTGGATCAGTTCGCTCTATGTGGCCGCCCTGCAAGCCGGCGGAAAAATGGCATTGGAAATGGGCGATGACGCCAACGCCAGGCAGTGGAACGCCATCGCCGAAATGGGTGCGAAGCGGATTTCGGAGAACCTCTTTCACAAGGGGCAATACTACATCCAGCGGGTGCCGCCGGAACATCTCGAAAAACTCGGCTCCGGATTCGGCTGCCAGATCGATCAGGTGTTTGGCCAGAGCTGGGCCTATCAGGTCGGGCAGCCGCGCGTATTGCCTCAAGACCAAACCCGCAGGGCGCTCGAATCACTGTGGCTCTACAATTTCACTCCCGACGTAGGTCCGTTCCGCAAAGGCTCGCCAATCCCCGGCGGACGCTGGTTTGCCATGCCCGGTGAGGGCGGACTTGTCATGTGTACCTTTCCGGACCCCGAACACCCGCAACCGGTCGGCGACGGCTTCCACGCGTTCTATTTCAACGAGTGCATGAGCGGCTTCGAATACCAGGTCGCCTCGCACATGATTTGGGAAGGCGGCGATCTGATCGAAAAGGGGCTGGCCGTCGCACGCATGATCCACGACCGCTATGACGCCTCACGCCGCAATCCGTGGAATGAAGTCGAATGCGGCGACCATTACGGCCGCGCGATGGCCAGCTACGGCGTTTTCACCGCAGCCTGCGGATTCGAATACGACGGCCCGAATCAACATATCGGCTTCGCGCCGCGCCTCACGCCGGAGAATTTTAAAGCTGCCTTCACTGCTGCCGAAGGCTGGGGATTATTCTCCCAGAAAACCGCGGGAGCCAAGCTTGATGCCGCGCTGGAGATAAAGTGGGGCAGGCTTCTGCTTAAATCGCTTTCCCTTGAGCTCCCGGAAGTCCTGACAGGAAAACCCCAAGTCTCAGTATCGCTGGACCGCCTTGCCATCCCGGCGACTGTTGCAGTGGAAGGAAACCGCGCCACGGTTTCATGGGAAAACGGTGTGACTATTCCCACTGGGGGAACGCTGGCCGTATCTCTCGTTGCTTGAAACGGCATTTGATAACACCCATGAAAAAAATCTTATGACCTCTGACTATGGTTAATTCCGTCTTATCGATCGCCCTCCTCCTGACCGTGTTGGTGACGAACCTGAACGACGCAGCACGGGAATCATGAAATGTAGGGCGTGACAGCGGCGGCAGATCAGAGGATGAATAACACCATCACCTGCAGGTGCCTATGGCGGCAACCGTTTAACGATGCGCATTCCTTCGGTCAGGCAGGTGCCTTCTTCCGTCACCCAGTAGCACGGGATGGCGAACCGGGCATACATCTCACGGGTCCGTGGGTTGCTCTCAATCGCGAGGTGGCGGGCATCTTCGCCGTGGATCGGGAACACGTCCTTTTTGAGCAGATGCTCTTTGATTGCCGGTGGATTCCACCAACCTTTGGGCGCGAAGCACGCATCCTGCGGACGCCAACCGGTTTGCTCCTCGATTCGGTCGAGTTCATTGACGACTTTTACCGACCACGATCCGAAGAGCGATCTGTAGGCGAGTGAGCGCGTCCATTCACGGGCGATTTCAAGTCCCACTTCCTTGCCGTTCACGTCCTCGATGGCGACGGGGTGGCTGGCGAGCGTGCGGGCGATCATGTTCACCAAACTCGTCTTGCCGATGCCGGGAGCGCCGGAAATCAGCAGCTTGAGCGGTTGGTCGGGATTCGTCCGCAGGCGCTCGGCTTTTCGCAAAAGCACGTCCGCCACCTTGCCCGCCTTGATGACGATGACCCGCCTTGCCGACGAACTGCTTCGTGACGCACTGGCGGATGTTCCCATTCTCGTCGCCGTTCCCAGCGTGGGCGAGGATGTCGTTCCCTACCGCACCAGCCGCGATCCCGACGCCGCCTGAGCGGACTTGCACCATCCACCCCAACCCCGAAGGCCCGGCAATCACGCCGGGCCTTTTCATTTCCAACCAACGCACCCGATGCCTCCTCCGATCTATCACTACACCACCGGTGACCGCTTCCTGCGGATCATCGCCAGCCGGGCGATCCTTCCGGCTACCGCGCATGTCACCCCGCCGGAAATCCCGGCCGTTTGGTTGTCCTCGGCACCCGTCTGGGAACCGAGTGCCACCAAGGGCGTCGTGGAAAACGGTGTCCGCCGCCAGGCCAGCCTCGCCGAACTCATCGGACTGTGCGGCTGCCTGGTGAGGATCGAGATCGATCACGCCCGCGTGTGCCTGCTCGGCCCGTCCGAATTCCGGGACGCCCTGTGCATCCCGGAGGACGTCCACCAACGCTTGCTCGCGGCGGGCATCGAAATGGGAGCCGACCCGGCGGACTGGAGGGCGGTGGCCGGACCGGTCCCGCTCACCGCCTTCCGCCGCATCGAGTTCACCATCGAAACCAAGCCGCCCAAGTGGATTTCCTGGCCGGGTTTCCGGCCGGCGTTCCACTGAAACCATCAACCCCCAATCCATCAACCCACCCCAACCCCCAACAACCAGCCCCCAACCAATTACCATCATGGCCATCAAACTCATCGTCAATTATTCCAAACGCCTCGGCCTGCCCGGCTACTCGTCCCACCAGTTTTCCGTTTCCGTAGAAACGGAGCTGGTGACCACCGACGATGTCGCCGCCGAATCCGAGCGCCTCTATCAACGTCTTCAATCCACCGTGGACGGACAGATGCTCCAAACCGGCTTCGTCCCCCCGGGC
>CAXNHR010000146.1:0-4981 GCA_964202135.1 Luteolibacter sp.
TTTCGCAGGTGGAAACTTTTCTCAAGATGCGGGGAGTCGATCACATCCTGCTCGACAACATGACGCTTGAAGAACTGCGCGAAGCCGTGGCCGCCCGTGGCGAGCGGATGACGCCGCTGCTCGAAGCCAGCGGCGGCGTGAATCTGGAATCCGTGCGCGGCATCGCCGAGACCGGCGTCGATTTCATCTCGGTGGGCGCACTCACCCACTCCGCGCCGGCGCTCGACATCGGGCTGGATTTTTCCCCGCTTTGAATCATGTGTGACGAATTTCAAGATGTGGCAGAGGGTTTCCCTGATCCCTTCCGCTTGTTGGTTCGGGAAACCGCGGCATCGACCAATGACGAGCTGCGTGCGCTTGCCGAGAGCGGAGCTCCGGGCGGTCTGGTGTTGTTGGCTTTGAAACAAACCGCAGGCCGCGGGCGGCGCGGAGCCACATGGTTTTCGCCGCCGGGCGAATCGCTCGCCTTCTCCATCTTGCTCAAGCCGAGTGAACCGAAAGCCCTGTGGCCTCGCCTGGCACTGGCCACCGGACTGGCCGTCGCCGAGGCCGCGGAATCCTTCGGTCCCGCCGCCGGCATCAAGTGGCCCAACGACGTCTGGATCGGCCGCCGCAAGCTGGCGGGCATCCTGGTCGAAGCCGGCAAGGACTACGCCATCGTCGGCATCGGCATGAATGTGAACAGCAGCGAGTTTCCACCGGAGGTCGCGGAAATCGCCACTTCACTGCGCATCGAAACCTCGCTCGATCACCCGCGCCACGAAGTACTGGCAGCCATCATCCGCAGCTTCGCCCGGCGCAGCTGCGAAATCGGCGCGGATTTCGATCATCTGCTGGACTGCGTGCGCCAGCGCTGCGTGCTCAGCGGCCACCGTGTCTCGCTCAGCACCTCCAGCGGCCCACGGCAGGGAGTCATCGAGGGCATCGCCCCCGGCGGCGAATTGCTGTTGCGCACGGAAAGCGGACTCGAACGCCTGATTCAAGCCGATGAAGTGCGGATCCTCGATTGAAGCGCGAAAATCCGGTTTGCATTTCCGCCAACCGCGCCAGAATGGCTCCATGAAAATCCGTATTTTCCCATGGCTTGCCGCCGCCCTGCTTGCCGGCTGCTCGTGGTTCGGAAACAAATCCGATTCCCCTGCGGAAAAACCCGCCGATGTAGGTCCCCAGCTCGTTGGCCGTATCGCCTCGATTCCCGCTGATAAAAGGTTCGTGCTGATTCAAAGTTATGGCACATGGAAAATCCAGAGTGGAACGATTTTGACCACCCGCGGGCTCGATGAACGCAGTGCCAACCTACTGGTCACCGGCGAAGCCATGGGCCAATTCGCCGCCGCTGACCTCCAGTCCGGTGCTGTCGAAATCGGCGACGCCGTCTATTCACGACATGTCCCGAAGCCGCCAGAAGCTGCCGCTGAATCCACCGGGGAACCAGAACTGCCTGAAAATCAAATACCCAGCGAATCGCAAAATGTTCAAAAAAATAATTAACTTTTAGCGATTTATTTTCTTTTAAAACTTCTTTGAGTTGTTTATTTTCAAAAAGTCCCAACCAGCACAGACTTTGCACTAAAAATTATTCATTTTAGAGTTGATTAATATCCGGTCTTCCGGGTAGCTTCTCAATCGCAATGGCTGTGCCCCCTTACATGTCCCGAAACATGAACACTACAACCAGCCATAATGAAAACCATGAACGCCTCGGGCGCTTCGGTGAAAGCCGACGCGGACCGTCTTGCTGACTTCGTCCTGTTTACCCAGCGGAGCTGCATCCTCAACCTGTCATCAGAACTCAACAAAGGAAACGTCTCGTTCCCCCAGTTTTTCCTCCTGACCTACCTTTCCAGCGAAGAGTATCTGACGATGTCGGATATCGCGAAAAAGATGGGCCACTCGACCGCAGCCGCCACCGGCTTGGTCGATCGTTTGGAAAAACTGGCCTATGTCGAGCGTGTCCACGCCGCCGAAGATCGCCGCAAGATCATGGTGCGCATCACTGCGAAAGGAGTCGAACTCGTTTCCAAGATGCGTTCTGAAATCGCGACCGATCTGGCCGGTATCCTTGCTGGCATGGATGAAGACCAGGCGGAAGCTGTCGAACACACCAAGCGGGCCATCTCAGGCCGTGCGATGGCTTGATCGCGGTAAAATTCGACTGATTCATCACTCGCTGCTTGGCGAAACCAACCCGCCTCCGCCACCATCCCCCGGGTGACGGAGGCGTTTCATTTTTTAGCGGCAGTTCAAGCAATTCCTGGCGTGCGCGCCGGATGGATCGAGCGGATTGCGGGTTTACGGATCACCGGAGACCGCGATGAGGCGATGTGCCAACTGCGGCCGTTTCACAAGAGCGCGCTGATCGATTTCGCCGGATCGGGTGCGGCCATCTGGCGCGCCGAACAGGTGCATGGCAGCTCCGTGGCGATTGTGCCCGGCAGCTCGCAAATCACGGCCGCCGATGGCTTGCCGGTGGTTCCGGGGGTGGACGGGCTACTCACCGCCGAGCCCGGCGTGGTGCTGGTGATCCATGTGGCGGATTGCGGTGCGATCTGGCTGGCCGATCGGCAAAGCGGCGCAATCGGCCTGTTGCATTCCGGCAAGAATGGCACGGAAGCGAATATTTTCCAGGAGGCGCTCAAGCGGATGGCCGAACATTTCGGGACCCGAGCGGCGGATGTGACGGCGGTGCTGGGTCCCTGTATCCGGCCGCCGGACTACGAGATCGATTTTGCCGCGCAGATCGGCCGCCAGGCGGACCGTGCCGGGGTGGGAAATTTCATCGACTGCGGGCTGAATACGGCCTCAGATCCCTCGCGGTTTTACAGCTACCGCAAGGAGTTGGGAAAAACCGGCCGCATGATGGCCATGATCGTCCGCGAATATCCGCCATGAGCACCCACACATTCCACGCCCCCGCCAAGCTCAACCTGTCGCTCCGAGTGCTCGGCAAGCGCGACGACGGGTTTCATGAGATCGACAGCCTGATGGTGAAACTGCCGGGTCTGACCGACACATTGGAGTTCACGGAAAGCGCTGCGTTTTCGTTTCAGTGCGATGATCCTTCCTTGCCAATCGACGAGACGAATCTGGTGGTCAAGGCGGTGCGTGCTTACGAGGCGGCGACCGGAGCACCCTGCAATTTTTCCATCACCCTGAAAAAAGTCATCCCCCACGGCGCGGGCCTCGGTGGCGGTAGCAGCGATGCGGCGACCACCCTGCTCGCGCTCGATGAGATGCACGGCGGCAAAGCCGGCGCGGCCCGCCTGCATGAAATCGCAGCGGCGCTGGGATCCGATATTCCGTTTTTCCTCAAACCCGGAGCGGCTCGTTGCAGCGGACGCGGTGAGATCAACCAGGCAGTCCCCTCGCTTGCCGCGCTGAGGGTTTTGATGCTCAAGCCGGCATTCAGCGTTCCCACGCCCGATGCTTATGGGCGTTGGGCCGAATCCATGGAACTGCCGGGAGTGCGTTATTCCGCGCAGGATCTCGATGGACTCATGCTGGTTAACGATCTGGAGCGGCCGGTTTTTGAAAAACATCGGTTTCTCGCCGAAATGAAACAATGGCTGCTGGCACGTTATGAAACGGCCGCCGCTCTGCTGGCGGGATCGGGTTCCTGCGTGTTTGCCGTGCTTCACCATGGCGAAGACGCCGAAGCGCTGGCCAAGGCCGCCCTCCACGAACTCGATCCCGGCCTCTGGCATTGGAGCGGGGTCACTGGCGAATGAACATATCAGCCGGATTTCCGCATCCGAGCGCCGCGTGAGGCCACGGTGATGAAGGCCAGCAGGGCGAGTGCGAAAATCCCGGCCTGCCAACCGAGCGTCCGCTGGAAGGCGTCGTCGCCGTGTTTCCCAAATCCGGCGAGGGCCAGCGAAAACGCCAGTGAATAGAGACCGTAGGCGAGATTGAAGATGAGTCCTTTCACGCTCAGCAAGGTGGCGCGCTGGCTCGATTCCGCGATTTCGTGGAGATGGCGGCTGACCGTGAAACTCACAAAGCCCATCAGCATCATCAGCAACATGACGGGCAAGAGCCCCAGCCACGGCCAGGCTGGTGCGAGCAGCAGCAGGCCAAGTAGCGCCACCATGCCAACCAGCGAAAGCGCACCCAACGGCGTGAAGCGGCGGTTCACTTTGGCGGCGATCGCCGGGATGAACCAGTTGCCCACCGCGATCAATGAACCGATCACCCCGAAGGCCCAGCCGGGAATCCCGATCAGCCGGTAATATTCACTGACCAGCGTGGCGAAATTGCGCGCGACGGCATCGATCAAAAACCCACCGATCAACACCACCGCTATGGTTCGCGTGGTGAGAGCCTTGGCGGCGGTGCGAAGCGTGAGCCGGAAGGCCGCGCCACAACGCCCGGCCGCGTGATCGCCATGCGGCGCGGTTTCCTCGAAACGCAGCGTGATGGCCAGACAGGCGAGTGCTTGCAGAAACACCAGTGCCACCGGCAGGCGGCGCGCCAAGTCCACCTGCACCTGCAAATGCTCCGGCAGCATCGCATTGAGCCACGAGGGATCGTAGAGCAGGCCGCCAAGCGTCATGGCGATCAGGAATCCGGCCGCACGCCAACGCATCGCCGCCGCCAGCACCTCGTCCCATGCGGCCTGCCGGCCTGCCGCGGGCAGCGAATCGTAGGCGATCGCCTCGTCCGCACCGCTGGCCGCCGCTTCGGAAGTGCCGGACAGAAAGCGGTTGAGCAGACAGAGGGCGAAAAGCAACAGGCCGCCGTCTTTGGGCGCAAAGAGCAAAACCCCCATTTCCACGCACATCAATGCTGCTGCAAAAACCAGCAGCCGCTTCCTGCCGAGCACGTCCGCCAACGCTCCGGATGGCACTTCGAATAGGAAAATCGCCGCCGCCCAGACGGCGTTGAGCAGCACGTATTGTTGCAGCGTGAGCCCCAGGTCCGTGAACAGGATTGCCAGCACCGGGTAATAGGCGCGGGCATTGTAAAACACCGTGAATAGCAC
>CAXNHR010000147.1:0-4973 GCA_964202135.1 Luteolibacter sp.
CATGCAGACCTATGGTTTCCACACCATCCACGGTCGCGCGCCGACGGTGGCCACCGGCGTCAAGGTCGCCAACCCGGACCTCTCCGTCTGGATCGTCACCGGCGACGGCGACGGCCTGAGCATCGGTGGCAATCACCTGCTCCACGTGCTGCGCCGCAATCTCAACGTCACCATCCTGCTTTTCAATAACCGCATCTACGGCCTCACCAAAGGCCAATACAGCCCCACCTCGCCGGTCGGTACCCGCACCAAGACCACGCCCGGAGGTTCGGTCGATCACCCGATCAATCCCCTGCTCTTCGCGCTCGGTGCCGAGGCCACCTTCATCGCCCGCACCATCGACAACAACCCGAAGCACATGGTGGAAACCTTCAAGGCCGCCCACGAGCACCAGGGCGTCTCCTTCGTCGAAATTTTCCAAAACTGCGTGATTTTCAACGATTCCACGTGGGATCCGGTTTATGCCAAGGAAAACCGCGACGACCAGATGTTGTTTCTCGAAGCCGGCAAGCCACTGCTCTTCGGCAAGAACAAGGAAAAGGGCATCCGCCTCAACGGGTTCATGCCCGAAGTGGTGGACGCTTCCGCTCCCGACCTGCTCACCCACCAGCCGGACCATCCCAGCCCGCTCTATTCGCAGATGCTCGCCTGCATGGGTCTGCCGGATTTCCCCACGCCCATCGGCGTGATCCGCAAGATCGAACGGCCCACCTACGAGTCGCTCATCCACAACCAGGTCGAGGATGCCAAAGCCAAAAAAGGCACCGGCACCTGGCAGGAACTGCTGCACGGCAGCTCCACCTGGACGGTCGAGTGACCTTGGGGGCTGCCTACCAGCCCCGCTCAGCCACCATGCTCCATCGCCTCGTGGACGACTTCCTCGGGGTCGATGTCCGGCCTTTCATACGATGAAATCGCGGCGCGCACCATGGCCACGGCGCTTTCGCGCTCGTCGTGAATCACCTGCACGCCGAGCTCGTGCAGGCGGTTGACCTCCTTGGTGTATTTGGCGCGGCCGAAGATATAAATCCCGGGATTGCGCTCGCGCACCAAGGGCACGGCGGCACAGGTCATCTCCACCGCCGGAAAGGTGAAGGCCACCAAGCGCGCCCGGTGGATGCCGGCGAGGTCCAGCGCCTCGGGATGGGTGGCATCCGCAAAAAGCACGGGCTGGCCGGCGATTTTCAGCGCCCGGACGGTATCCGAGTTCAACTCCAGCACCAGAGTGTCCACACCGCAGCGGATCAGCGCCTCGTTGAGCGCGCGGCCCACCGGCCCGTAGCCGCAGATGATCGCGTGGTCGGTGAGTTGTTTGATCACCTTGCCCGGAGTGAGCGACTTGGGCGGTATCTGGTGCTCGGCAAGCACACGTTTTTTCTCAAGCCATTTCCCGAAAGGACCGGACAGGCGCATCAGAGAGGGCACGGCGGCCATCGTCACCGCCGTGCACACCAGCAGGATCTGCTCGGTGGCCGGATCAAACGGCCGGTAGCCACCCGCCTTGCCGATGAGCACCAGTGAGAACTCACCCGTGCTGGCAAGACTGCCCGCCGCCAGCAAGGCGGAGCGCCCCGGCAGCTTCAGGCCTTTCAACACCGCGAACACGATCAAGCCCTTGATCGCAAGAATCGCCACGCTGCCTAACAAAACCCGCTGCCACTCGCCGGCCACCACACTGAGATCGATCAAGAGCCCCACCGAGACGAAGAAGATGGCGAGAAACAAATCCTTGAACGGCAGGATGTCGGACAGAATCCGGTGGCTGTAAATCGACTCGCTCACCACCAGACCGGCGGCGAAGGCACCCAGCGCGAGCGAGAGATCGAGCGCGCCACCGGCGAACGCAACCCCGGCGCAAAGCCCGATCACGGTCAGCGTGAACAACTCGCGGCTGCGGGTGCGTGCCACCGCGTGCAGCAGCGGCGTGATGCCATAGCGGCCCAGCAGCCAGGCACCGGCGAGAAACGCGATCCCCTTGCCCACCGCCAGCGCGATATTGGTGCCGAGGTGCCCTTGCCCATCCAGATAAAGCGAGGGCATCACCAGGAACACGACAATCACCAGAATATCCTGAAACAAGGCAATGCCCAGGCTCGCCCGCGCGCCGGGATTGTTCTGCTGGCCGAAATCCTGAAATGACTTCATCGCCACCGCCGTGGAACTCAGCGCCACCGCGATGCCCAGCACGATGCTGTCCGCCACCGGATAGCCGAACCAAGACGCGGCCAAGCCCGCGATGCAGGCCGTCAACGCCACCTGCACCCCGCCGCCGATGAGCGCCGTGCGCCACAAATGCCTCAATTCGCCGAGCGAAAACTCGATGCCCAGCGTGAACATCAGCAGCACCACGCCGATTTCCGCCAGATTGTAAATCACCGGATCGCCGCGTCCGGTGCCTGCCAGCGCCAGCAAGCCGGCATTGCCGATAAACACTCCGCACAACAAATAACCCACCAACAGGCTTTGCTTGAACCGCACCAACACCAGCGAAACCAGCACTGCCAGCACCAACACCAGCGTCAGCAAGGCAAACAGCGGCGAGATGTTCGCCACTCCACTCGCCAGCAACATCCATCCATCGGCCATCGCCGCCTAGTCTTCCGCCGCAGCTCCTCACCGCAAGACGGAAATGCAAAGCGTTTGCCGCTGCAATCAAGTCAGACTGCAATCACAGGTGCGACAGAGTTCACAGCAAAGCACCCTGCGGCACTCCTTCATTACGAGGCCTCGCGGCTCCGCCTTGCCATCTGAACCGTCCTGGGAATCGACCCAATTCCACCAGCTTTCGCCATCGCTTGCGGGCTTTTCCCGTCTTACCCGGTCACTCATCATTTGAAAAATCCACTGGACACGATTTTCCGGTTGTCAAAGCCCGCGAGGCCACTCTTACTTCCGCCCCGCCCGCAAGGGCGATCCTGTGTATCAGGCTCGATAGCTCAGTTGGTAGAGCAGCGGATTGAAAATCCGCGTGTCGCTGGTTCGATCCCGGCTCGAGCCACCACTCTTTCCCCTTAACAGTGCGTGGTTTATGAAACTTCAAGGAGAGGAATTTTTAACAGGTAAAAATTCTGGTGCAGTTATGTCGCAGTTACCGGACGGCGAATTGCTGAATTTCCTGGCATGATGGTGCTGCCGTTTTATCGGCAACGGCCACGGTGCTAGCCTCCCCTCCCTGCCCTACAGCTGGCACTGATGACTCGCCTGTGAGAGTGTCCCTTGAAGCGGCGCGCAGCGCCGGCGTATGACATGGAGCAGGACTTGTTTCAATTCTGACGCCTCTGCCACTACTCCCGCTGCAGTGATACCATCCGCTGCATGAAAGATTTACGCGATGACCAGCCGAAATCCACGTTTCCCGAGGATGACACCCTGAAACCCGCGCCTGTCGATGCCTCTGGGGATTCCGGCACCGGCAAGGATCCGGAGCCGATTGGCATTGTCGATGCCGAGGTGGTCCCCGATGCACGGCCAGAGCGGAAGGGCCGCCAGGGCGCTGCGCTGAAACGTGGCACGGAGAAAAAGCGGGTTCGCGGTTACGAGACTCGGCGTCGGCTCATCGATCTGCATGTGTTCGGCGGGAGGCGGCTCAAGGATTGCTCCCGTGAACTGGGCATCAGCTACGGCCGGACGCATGCGGTCTGGCGGACCGTGGTGGCGGAGGCTCACGGTGCGCATGGCACGAAGGACGAGCATCTGCAGGCGGTGCGCGGCTACCTCGATTGCCACTACCGGAGGCTGATCGAGGAATCGCAGCCGCGCCTCGCCGAAGGGGCGGCCTATGGCGCGGTGGTGGTGCAAGCCTGCAAGGCACTCGCGGACCTTCACGACCTGAAAGCCGAAAACCCGCAGCCGCAGGGCCTGACGCTGGAGGACGTGGGCCGCGAGGTGCGCGTGGTGTCGCCTCTCCTCATGGATCGCCTGGACAAGCTCCGCGAATTGACCGGCCAACTGGTGAAAAATTCTCAAATCATGCGCCTCACCTGCCATCAGGCGCTTCAATCTTGATTGCAGTGTTGGCGGCGTAGGTGAGTTGAGCCACCAAATGGCGGCATGGTCCGAGCTGTTGATCTCACTCTTGGGCTTTTATGCCGCCGGTGCGGTCTTTCTCAACAGCTACTTCGGGCGCGTGCTGCTGCCTCTGGGGAAACCCTTCGGCATGATCCGCAAGGGCCCGGCAAAAACCGGTGACGCATGAATCAACGCGCTGGCACCAGCACCAGGAAATTGCGCACCGGGCGGTTCCATGGCGGACGCCGGAGCAGCGGACCACCGGAGACTTGCGGAGAAACCCATAACTCGGAGGAGCGACCGCCATCCAGATTGAGCGCGTGACGCACCGGCCAGCCGGGGATTTTGTGGCTGTCCAGCGCGGCGGCGGTTTGTGCCAGCGATGCGGGCGTGCTGCGGCCGATCCACCAGCGGCTGCCGCCATCCCACAGGATCATGGTGCGGGCGCTGGCTTTCACCGAATCCAGTCCTGAGACGACGCGGCCGTTCTCTACGAGCATCGGGCCGGCCTGCAATAACTCGCGCATTCCAGCAGCCCCCGCGCGGCCGAGTTTTTCGCGGCGGCTGATGGCACTGCGGTCCGACTCATGCCACACGCCGCTGCCCAGCGATGAGGCCGTGTTCCATGTGCCGGAACGTTCTCCGGCGACGATCACCAGTCCCAGCGGCTCGCCTTCCGGTGTGAAAAAACCGCCATTCACCGCGGCCAGCCCGCCGACGGATCGCGCCGCCGCCGCAACATCGGCAAATCGTGATCCCGGCCCGTCCGCTTGGTCGATGACCACCAGCCGGTGGCTGCGCGCATCGAAGGAAACGCCCTCGAAGGTGATGCCGGAAAATTCACCGCGGCTTACCCGCGGCTCCTCCGCAGGCAATGCAGGGAGATCTGGTTTCACCAACTCCATCGCAGCCTGGGGCGGCCGGATGGCCGTCGCGGGGCGGGCCAACGCAGGCGGCTCGCGCAC
>CAXNHR010000148.1:0-4845 GCA_964202135.1 Luteolibacter sp.
CAGCGCCGCCTTGCGCGCCACCGGATCATAAAACTTGTATCCCACCAGCAGGAACGAGGTCAGACTCGTCAGTTCCCAGAAGACAAAGGTGAAGATCATGTCGTCCGCGGCGATCACGCCGAGCATCGCCGCCATGAAAATCTGCACGATCACAAAGAAGCGCGCGACTTTTGAATCACCGTCCAGATAAGCCCCGCCATAAATCAGCACCAGCCCGCCGATGAAGGCCACCAGACAAAGAAACAACCGCTCGAATCCCCCGACGCGCAGCGCCATTTCCAAGCCCATCGCCGGCATCCACGGCCGCGACCACTCAAGCGCCGGGCCGGCACCGGCAGCCTGCACCAGCAGCCAGCCGACCAGCGCGAATGGCACCAGTGAGAGCAAGGCACCAGCCGCCTTCGAGCCGACGGCGCGGACCAGCCACGGCGACAATGGCGCGGCTAACAGCGGTGCGGCGATGATCCAATACAATTCCATGGCGTGTGGCTGCTTGCGATGGCGTCCCAAGCAGATGCCGGGCCGGACGCGCGCCGAAAGACAACCTTGATCACACAGCTGTCAAGGGAATGCGGCCTGCAAATCCGCCGCTTTTTCGTTTTGAAGCCAATCCATTGCTGTCGATCCGGCAGACATTGGAAAATTCACCCAAGTTTCCTGCATCGGCGGACTTGCGCCTTACCTGATCCTGTTCATATTGGCATCCGTGCATCGCATGTTCATTGGATTTGTCGCAATTTTGGCGGGCTTGATGTCCTCCGGCCCACTGCGTGGCGAGGACACGGCGGCAGAAAAAATCCAGCCAGCCCAAAGCACAAGCTCCGGCACGGCGAAAGTGGTCATCATCCCGATCCGCGCCCAGATCGCCAAACCCGAGCTCTACATCCTGCGCCGCGGCCTGAAGGAGGCCATCGAGAACAAGGTGGACACCATCGTGCTCGACATGGAAACGCCCGGCGGCGCGCTCAATGTGACCTTCGAGATGCTCCAGGCCCTCGAGAAGTTTCCCGGCAGGACCGTCACTTATGTCAACCGCGAGGCGATTTCGGCAGGAGCCCTGATTTCCGCAGGCACGGATGAGATCTATTTCGCGCCCGCCGGCGTGATCGGCGCCGCCGCGCCGGTGATGGCCACTGGCGGTGAGATCGACGCCACCATGAAGGCCAAGATCAACAGCTATCTCAAAGCCCGCGTGCGCGCGATCTCGGAAGGCAAGGGGTATCGTGGCGAGGTGCTTTCCGCGATGATTGATTCCGACTACGAGTTCAAGATCGGTGACAAGGTCATCAAGCCGAAGGGGGAGTTGCTCTCGCTTACGGCGTTGGAAGCGATGAAGCCCTACGGTGAGCCGCCGCAGCCGTTGTTAGGTGCGGGTATTGCGGAAAACCTCGATGAACTGATCCAAACCCTCCACGGCCCGGGAAACCATTCGGTGACGCGGCTGGAGATCACTTGGTCCGAGAAACTGGCACAATACATCACCGCCTTCACACCGGTGCTGCTCGGGCTGGGACTGCTCGCGCTGTTTGTGGAATTCAAGACGCCGGGATTCGGGATTTTCGGAATCACCGGCATCGTGTTTTTGGGAATTGTTTTCTTCGGGCATTATGTGGCGGGACTTTCCGGCTACGAACCGGCGTTGATTTTCCTGTTGGGCGTGCTGCTGGTGGCCATCGAGTTGTTTTTCTTCCCCGGCACGCTGGTGCTGGCGCTCACGGGTATCGCGCTGATGCTGGGCTCGCTGGTGTGGGCGATGCTCGATCTGTGGCCGGGCGAGCCGGTTTCCTTCGAGGGTGACATGCTGCTGCGGCCGCTTGCCAATGTGCTGACAGGAGTGGCGCTGGCGGTGGTGGTGTTTCTGGTGATTCTAAAGTTCCTGCCAAAAGGCGGGCCGTGGGGTCGGATGGTGCTGGAATCCGCCGTCGGTGGCGAGCCGGGCCCGATCCGCGCGCTCAACTCCAGCGGCGCGAATGAACCCGCGGGATCGGCCTTGATCGGTCAATCCGGTGTGGCGGCCACCGCGCTTTTCCCAAGCGGGCAGGTTGAGATTTCCGGCAGGCGCTACGAGGCGAAGATTGCCATGGGCTTTGCGGAGGCCGGCACGCCGATCACCGTGACTGGCGTTTCGGAATTCGGTCTCATTGTGGAGGTGCTGTCATGACTCTCATCATTCTGTTATTCGCCTTGGGAATCGTGCTGCTGGCCGTGGAGGTCATCGTGCCGGGCGGCATCCTTGGTTCGATCGGCGGATTGATGATGTTCGCGGGTTGCGTGGCGGCATTCATACGCTATGGCACCGGTGGCGGCATCCTCGCGGTGACGGTCGCCGTCGTGTTGGCTGTTCTCGCGTTTTACATCGAATTCCGCGTGCTGCCGAAAACGGCTATCGGCCGCAGGGCCTTTCTCGACAAGGAAATCACCGCCGTCAGCGCCGCCTTCGGCAGCGAGGCGCGGGATTTGATTGGCAAATCCGCCGAAGCCCTCACCATGCTCTCCCCCAGCGGTTATGTTCGGATCGATGGCAAGCGTTACGAAGCGTTCTGCCAGTCCGGCCAAGTCCCCGTCGGGACCGCGCTCGAAGTAATCGGCGCTGACAATTTCCGTCTCATCGTATCTGAAACCAAAACCACCTGACCACGCCATGTTAGATCTATCCACCATCATCCTGATTGTCGTTGCCATTCTCGGCCTGCTGCTGTTCGGCATCATCCTCTCGTTCTTCAGCGTCTGGCTGCGGGCCTGGCTGGCCGGCGCCTACGTCGGCTTCACCGACCTGATTGCGATGCGCCTCCGCCAGGTGCCCTATGGCATGGTGGTGGACGCCCGGATCACCGCCAAGAAGGCCGGCATCGAAATTCCGATCAATGATATCGAAGCCCACTTCCTCGCCGGCGGCAACGTGATCCCCACCATCCAGGCGCTCATCGCCGCACAAAAAGCAGCCATCTCCCTGGATTGGAACCGCGCCTGCGCCATCGACCTCGCCACCAAGGGGTCCGGCAAGAGCGTGGTCGAGGCCGTTAGAACTTCGGTCGATCCGAAAGTCATCGATTGCCCGAATCCCGCCAGCGGCCGCACCACCATCGACGGCGTGGCCAAGGATGGTATCCAGGTGAAGGTCCGCGCCCGCGTCACCGTGCGCACCAACCTCGACCGCTTCGTCGGCGGTGCGAAAGAGGAAACCATCATCGCCCGCGTCGGCGAGGGCATCGTCACCACCATCGGCTCCGCGGAATCCTACAAAACCGTGCTCGAAAGCCCGGACAGCATTTCCAAAGTCGTGCTCCATCGCGGCCTTGACGTGGGAACCGCGTTTGAAATTCTTTCCATCGATATCGCCGACGTCGATGTCGGCGAAAACGTCGGCGCTCAACTTCAGGAAGCGCAAGCCGAGGCGAACAAGAACATGGCCCAGGCTCAGGCGGAAATCCGCCGCGCCGCCGCCGTCGCGCTTGAACAGGAAATGATCGCCCGCGTCGCCGAGATGAAGGCCAAGGTCGTCGAGGCCGAGGCCCAGGTGCCGCTCGCGCTGGCCGAAGCCTTCCGCAGCGGCAACCTCGGCGTGATGGATTACTACAAGATGGAAAACATCAAGTCCGACACCCAGATGCGCGGCAACATCGCCAAGAGCGAATAGTGAGCCATGGACTGGATTTTCGATAATTTCCAAATCGTGGCGCTCGTCGCGCTGGCCATGGCGTCCTGGTTCAAAAGCCGGATGGATGCCAAGGCCGCCGAGCGCGAGGAGCAACGCGCACGCGAGGAAATGGCGGAACGGGGTGAGGTGGAGGAATCTGATTTCGGTCCGGGCGAGCCGTGGCAGGAAGTGCTGATGCCGCCCGAACCCGCGCAACCCCCGCCGCTCTTCAGGGCGAATCCACCGCCGGTGCCGGTGGCGGTTTTTGATCCGGATGCAGAGCTCAAGCGCCAGATGGAATTGCAGGAACGCTTGTGCCAGGCGCGCGAGAGCAAGGCCGTCACCACCGGCGGTGCCGCGGCCACGCGGAAACTTACGGCTTCCAAGCAAACCGGATATGCCGCAGCCGGCGTCCGTAATGGTTTGCGCGAAATCGTGCGCAAGCGCGGTGAAATCCGCCGCGCTGTGGTCCTGCGTGAAATCCTCGGACCGCCGCTGGCGCTGCGTCAGGAGTCTCACACCTCGTCATCACGCGGGATTTGATGGCGAGACTCGGATCTCGCATGAAAGATCCCGGAAGACAGCGGCGTTAGCATCTTCCATGACACTCTTGGGAAGAAGCCGCCATTTAATGTTGCTTTCCATCGCGCTGCTTGCCGCCAGCTGCTGCGGGCTGCACGCCGCATCGAACACCGCTACACTGGAGAACGAAGCCCTTCGCGTCGTTTTCGATCTCAATAGCGGCCGCTACTCCGCTGTCGAAAAGGCGACGGGCACCGTGCTGTTCCGCAATGCGACGATGCGCCTCGGTTTGTGGGACATGAGTGTCGCCGCGATGGTCGCGAAACGCAGCGCCGAGCTCGTGCCTGTGGAGGATGCGCTCGGCAAGGGCCAAACTCTGCGCGTCACTGCGGAAATCGCCCACGATTTCGCAGGCTGGGCACCGGACAAACCCGGCCGGGCCGATCTCGAACTGACGTTGACACTCTACGATGGCCGGAGCGCGCTGGTGCTTGGCGGTGGCGTCCGCAACCGCATCAGCCGCTCGATCCTGATCAAGAACTTCACGCCGATGGTGGATGCGGAATTGTGGCCTGCGGATCAGGAGCGCTCCAATCCGCAGACGCTCGATGGCCACGGAGCCTACGGGTATGGTCAGGAAAGGATGAATCAGAGCGGCTTGGCGGGCCACGCGGATCATGGCCGCG
>CAXNHR010000149.1:0-4833 GCA_964202135.1 Luteolibacter sp.
AAATCCGGCGTATAGGTTTTATTGAAGAATTGATACGCGATCCGCGTGAAGGAGGATGTCTTACCGACCGTTGCCCCCCCAATCTATCCGAAATACCGCATCAAGCGCTTCAAGGTCGCCAGCGAGACACGGGGCGGCGGATAGCGGAATGCCGGATCGATCCGCAGCGAGCGCCGCAGCACCGCGCGCTGATGGGTGAAGCACTCGAAGCTCGCGCGGCCGTGATAACTTCCCATGCCGCTCTCCCCCACCCCGCCGAAAGGCAGGTCGCGGCCGATGATGTGGCTGATGGTGTCGTTGATGCAAACTCCGCCGGAGCGGGTTTCAGCGAGCACTCGGTTCTGCAACGCGCAGTCCGCCGTGAAGAGGTAGAGTGCCAGCGGTGTCGGCTGGCCGCGCAGGGTTGTTAGAACATCATCGATGTCATCATACTCAATCACCGGCAGGATCGGACCGAATATTTCCCCGCCCATCGCGGCGCTATCCTCGGCGACGTCTGTTAGAATGGTTGGTTCAAGATAAAGATCGTCCTTATCGGCGCCCCCGCCATGGGCGATGTGGCCGTCGTTGAGCATGGCGTGGAGCCGATCAAAATGCCTGCGGTGGATGATTCGCCCGTAGTCCGGGCTGCGCTGGGGATCATCGCCGTAGAAATCGCGGATCGCCTTGCGCAGCGCGTCCAGCAGGCCGGGCGCGACCCGGCGGTCCACCCACAGATGGTCGGGCGCGACACAGGTCTGGCCGCCGTTCATGAATTTCCCCCAAACAATGCGCCGGGCGGTCATTTCGATCGGAGCATCGGCCGCCACGATGCACGGGCATTTGCCGCCGAGTTCGAGTGTCACGGGTGTCAGGTGGCGGGCCGCCGCGCTCATCACCACGCGTCCGGTGCCGGTGCTGCCAGTGAAGAAAATAGTGTCGAATTTTTCGCGCAGCAAAGCCTCCGCGCAATCCTGGGCACCCTCGACCACGGCGATGTATTCCTCATCGAACGTTTCCGCGATCATCGCGGCGACCGCCGCCGCGGTGTGCGGAGCGAATTCCGATGGCTTGAGCACGGCGGTGTTGCCGCCCGCGATCGCCCCCACCAGCGGTGCAAGCAGCAATTGCAGCGGGTAGTTCCATGGCCCGATGATCAGCGCCACGCCATAGGGCTCGCTGCGCAGCTCGGCGCGCGACGGCCATGCGAAAAACGGTGCCCGGCGGCGCTCCGGTCTCATCCATGAGCGGAGGTTTTGCAGCGCATGCCGGATTTCCCCGAGCACATGGCCGATCTCCGCCGCATAGGCCTCCTGCGGGCTTTTTCTCAAATCCGCATGAAGCGCGGCCAAAAAGTCGGCCTCACGCCGGATGAGCGCGTCACGCAGCGCCTCCAACCGGCCACGGCGGAAGCCTTCGCTGGCGGCGGTGCCGGTCTGGAAAAACGACCGTTGGCGGGCGATGAGTGGGCCGAAATCCATATTCTGTTTGCCGCATGCAGGCGATGGCGTAAAGCTCCGTCAAGACATGATTCGGGCATTGGCAATCGGGATTCTGGCGACCGCCATGGTCGTGCACGCGGATGAGGCGGCGGACCAACTGACGCGCGCAGGCATCGACGAGTTCAACGCGGCATTCCAGGCATGGGACGGCGGGAGTTTCGCCAAAGCCGCGCATCACTTCAAGCAGTCCGCCGCAAGAAACCCTAAATCCGCCACAGCCCGCTACTGGCAGGGCACCGCCTCGTTTCACCGGATGCTGCAAATCAAAAGCCAGCCAAAACCGGACGTCCATGCCGCACATGCCGCCATGGACGATGCCATCCACGCGCTTGAAACCGCCGTCACGCTGGACCCGCATCACGCGGAAAGCCATGCGCTGCTCGGCACGCTTTACGGCATGAAAATCCAAGGCGGCATCTTCAATGCCATCCGCTTCGGACCGCGCGTGCAAAACCACCAAAAACACGCCCTGCAGTCCGGCGGCGACAACCCGCGCGTCCGTTATCTGTTAGGAACAGGACGTTTCCACACCGCGAAAAACCACGCCGCATACCGCGAGGCGCTCCACACCCTGCTGGCCGCCGAGAAGCTCTTCATCGCCGAGGCGAAACGCCCGCCCAAACCCCTTGATCCGCGTTGGGGCCTGAGCAGTTGCCGCACTTTCATCGGCCTGGCTTATCTCAAACTCGGCGAGCAGGCGCATGCCGCGCAGTATTTCAGAAAAGCCCTCGCCGATCACCCGAACGACCACGTCGCCGCCCGGGAACTTGCCAAAATCGCCACCCATTGACCTCCTTTATGAATGCCAAAAAAGTCATCGTGATCGGCTCCGGCCTCGGCGGGATTTCCGCCGCCATCTCGCTCGCCCAAGACGGCTACGACGTCACCATCCACGAGAAAAACCCGCAGATCGGCGGCAAACTCAACGTGCTCAAGGCGCAGGGCTACACCTTCGATCTCGGCCCCTCGATCCTCACGCTTCCGCACATTTTCGAGCGACTCTTCGAGCGTTCCGGCCGGAAAATGAGCGACTACATCCCGATCCGCGCGCTGCGGCCGCATTGGCGGAATTTTTTCGAGGACGGCAAGGTGGTCGATCTCGATCCCGATCCCACGATCATGGCCGCCGAGGCGCGCAAGGTCGGCGAGGATCCCGCCAACGTCGAACGCTTCCTCAAATACTCCGCCGATCTCTATGATCTCGTGAATGACGGCTACTTCGAACAAGGCCTGGATAACGCGGCGGAATTCCGTGAGTTCTACGGACTCGGCAAGTTCCTCAAGTTCGACCTCTTCCGCACCATGCATGGCGGTGTCGCGCGCTACCTGAAGACCCGGCACATGCGCGACATTTTCGATTACTTCATCAAATACGTCGGCTCGTCCGCCTACCGCTCGCCGGCCTTCATGAACTGCATGCCCACCATTCAATACCGCTATGACTTGTGGTATGTGGATGGCGGCCTGTATGGCATCGCGCTCGGCCTTGGACGCCTGATGGATGAGCTTGGTATCACCGTCCACCTCAACAGCGAGGTCAACGAAGTCCGCAAACAAGGCGACCGCGTCACCGGCCTCGTCGCCAACGGCGAATTCCACGCGGCCGACATCATCGTTTCCAATATGGAGGTGATTCCCGCCTATGAGAAACTTCTCGCCGAAGATGAAGCGTTCATGAAGACGCTGGAGAAATACGAACCGTCCTGCTCCGGCCTTGTGTTGGAACTCGGACTCGACCGCAAATACCCGCAGCTCGCGCACCACAACTTCTTTTACTCCGACCACCAGAAGGAGCACTTCCATACCGTCTTCCGCAAACGCCAGCTTCCGCCGGATCCCACCATCTATCTGGTCGCCGCCTCGCGCACCGATCCCACCGTTGCCCCGGATGGCTGCGACTGCCTGAAAATCCTTCCACACATCCCGCACATCGATGACGATCGACCTCTCACCCGCGCCGACTACATGGCGCTCAAGGAGCGCGTCATCGACAAGCTCGAACGCATGGGCCTCACCGACCTCCGCAAACACGTCGTCTTCGAACACTGCTGGACGCCGCTCGACATCCGCGAGCAATACTATTCCAACAAAGGCTCGATCTACGGCGTGGTCAGCGACCGCTTCAAGAACCTTGCCTTCAAGGCTCCCAAGCAAAGCCTCAAGTATCCCAACCTGTTCTTCGTCGGCGGTTCCGTGAATCCCGGTGGCGGCATGCCCATGGTCGTGCTCTGCGGCCAGAATGCCGCCAAGAAGGTGGTGGAGTGGGATCGATGACACCGATACCGTGGCGGATGGGCGGCCATGGGAGCCGAAGTTCGGGACGCCCTTACCAAAGTTCGGTTGGCAACGATGTTGTATCGAGCTACGAATACGCCGTGATCGCCATCGTCCAGCGCACCGGCCTCAAATCCGCCAGCAACTCGCTCGGCCGCGACACCGTCACCATCACCACCCGTCCGAACTCGTCCGGCGTCGCTACCCGCACCACCATCCATCCGGACGGCACCAAGACCGTGGAAACCCTCACCCACGGCCTCCTCGTCGAGAAAAACCACCCGGGCGAAACCGACAACGGCACCACCGACGCTGATTACACCTACACCAACGGCGGCCGTCTGTACACCCGCACTTGGGAACGCGGCATCACCTCCACCTACGGCTACACCCATGGCCTGCTGACCTCGACCAATTACAGCGACAGCACGCCGGACGTCGCCATCACCTACGATTCCCTCGGACGCCAATCCATCGTCACCCAGGCCAATCAGTCCCGGATTGAAACCACCTACGACACGGCCACCCTTCAGGCGGATCTGGAAATCGTCAGCTACGATCTCGACCACAACGGCACCTGGGATTTCACCCGCACACTCGACCGCAAACCCACCAGCCTCGGCCGCGACACCGGCTAGCAGCTCAAAATTGGCGGCACCATCGAGAACGAAGCCCTCTACACCTGGTCCGCCACCACCGGCAGACTGGAAACCGTCGCCAACGCAGCCGACACCTTCTCCTACGACTACGAAGACGACTCATACGGGCTGTTAGCCACCGTCACCAAGGAGGCGTCCGGTGGAAATCCCGTCCTAGTGGCCACACGCGCCTATGAGACCACCCGCGATGTCCTCGCCTCCATCCAAAACAATGCTGGCACCACCGTCCGTTCCAGCTGCAATTACTCCGTAGTGAACGGAGGAGTCAACGTAAGCGTCTCAAAATCGTCCCCATTGACGGGTTCACGCCGGAACCGGCTTTTCAGGCGCTTTCGCGTTCGGCGCGATGTTCCCCGGCGATGCGGGCCGGAGTCAGGGCGGCGGCTTGTTCGGTGGTCGCGTCGTGCGCCAGTCGCTTG
>CAXNHR010000150.1:0-4831 GCA_964202135.1 Luteolibacter sp.
TCGGCACTGCGGCACTTGTAAGCGCGTTTTTCTTCCGCCGCCGGGCACCGGGCGACCCGGTATTCCATGCCAGCTTGTGGAAATGGTGGACCATGGTTGGCAGCGGCGCAGCGCTGGTTTTCTGGCTACTCGAGTATTTCCCCAACCACATGAGCATGCGGCTGGAAGTGAACCATCCGTTCTACGCATTGGCTTGGCTTGGCGGCGGATGGATGATCGCCATCCTCGGCGGCTGGCTTACAGGTGATGGTGGCGATGGAGCGGACACCGGCCCGCGGCCTTTCCCATGGCGCGCCTGCATCCTGCCTCTGCTGGCCTGCGCCGTGCTGCCTGCCGCCATCCTCATTGGCGGCGCCGCCGTCTATATACCGGGCGATCCCTTCATGGTTGGCCTGTGGAAAAACATCGCAGAGCTGCTGCCTATCACTGAGCGCATCCGGCTCACCGGCCTGCCGTGGCAGGTTGCCTTCGGCTGGTATCCCCTGTTCGTGCTGGCTGCCTTCGTGCTGATCGCGATGAACGGCCCCAGCCGCGGGGCCAAGGCCTCGCTGCTCTTTCTCACCGTCCCGGTGCTGATGATGACCGGCCTGCAGTTCTATCAATCGCGCTGGGGACTGCTTTGCGGCCCGCTATACATCGCGCTGGCCGCCATCGTGGTGCCGCAGATTTGGAAACTCGTGCCGCGCCATCAGGTCGCGCGCACCATCGCCTTCGTCTTGTTGGTGGCCACAGGAGTGGTTTTCGTGCGTCCCACATTCCTGAGCACCTTCGGCAACGTCTGGCAGCAATACCGCAGCGAGAAAATCAGCATCCAGCCTGGCCAAGGACTCGCGCTGCTCCACCGCCAGATGGCCCGCTCCATCCTCGACGACGCCAACGGTGAGCCGGTAGTGCTCCTATCCAGCCCTAACAGCTCGTGCATCCTCTCCGCGCTCGGCGGCTTCAGCACCGTGGGCACGCTGTATTGGGAGAATGTCGAGGGGCTCAAGTCAGCCGCCACCGCCCTCAACGCACAGACCGAGCAGGAGGCTTTCGACCTGCTCAAGAAACATGGCATCACCCATGTCTCGTTAATGTCATGGGAAAACTTCATCGAGCCCTACTTCAACATCCTCCATCAGAAACCGCAGGACGGAGTTTCCGTGATGAACTCCTTCGGCAAACGCGCGTTGTTCGACCGCACCATCCCATCATGGACGCGGCCGCTGGTATTCCCCCCCAACGCACTGACCCAGGGACTCAACCAACAGGTGCTGATGCTGCGCGTGGCACCCGGGCAGAGTTTCATCGAAGGTCGCTACCACCTCGCGCGCTTCGTCCGTTTCGTCGAAGGCAAGCCGGACGTCGCCATCGAAGTGCTCGAACAACTCCTCAAGGAGGCTCCGGGCAGCAGTCTGGCACGCGTCGAATACGCCGATCTGCTCGCCAGCAAAGGCCGCTTCGAGCAAGCCATCGATGAGTTGAAACTCGCCCTCAAGGATGCCGACGCGCCGACGCGCGAGACCTATGCCGGAAATTTCGTCAAAGGCCTGATGAGCGCACGGCAATACAAACCGCTCACCTCGTTGCTGCGCAATATGGCCGCCTACAGCGACGCCACACCCGGCACCATTCTGCAGTCCGCATGGCTGCTGGCCACCTTGCCGGACGAGGAGGCGCGCGACGGCGCCTTCGCGCTGGGTCTCGTCGAAGGCCTCGAAAAAACAGCAGGGGGCAACCCCGAGCTAGTGCTCGCCAAAGCCGCCGCCCATGCCGCGACCGGTGATTTCACCGCCGCACTCGCCGCGCTCGACGAGCCCACCTTCGCCGGAAAAGCCAACCCGGAACAACAACAGATCGCCGCCTCGCTGCGCTCCGCCTATCAGCAAGGCAAACTCTGGACCCATGAACCCTGAAGTCACCATCCTCATGCCCTGCCTCAATGAGGCGGAAACCCTGGCCGGCTGCATCGAAGCCGCGCGCAAGGGGCTGGCGGATGCAGGGGCCGATGGTGAAATCCTCATCGCCGACAACGGCAGCACCGATGGTTCGCAGGAGATCGCCGCATCCCTCGGCGCGCGCGTCCTGCCGGTGGCCGAGCGCGGCTACGGCAATGCCCTGCGCGCAGGCATGGCCGATGCAAAAGGGAAATACATCATCATGGCCGATGCCGACATGAGTTATGATTTCTCCCGCATCGCTCCGTTTATCGAACGACTGCGCAAAGGCTGTGATCTCGTGATGGGCTGCCGCATGCCACGCGGCGGCGGCACCGTGATGCCCGGTGCCATGCCGTGGAAACACCGCTGGATCGGCAATCCGGTGCTCAGCTTCATCGGCCGCTTGTTTTTCAAATGCCCGGCGCACGATTTCCACTGCGGCCTGCGGGGACTCAGCAAGGACGCGTTTCAGCGCATGGAACTGCGCACCGGCGGCATGGAGTTTGCCTCGGAAATGGTCATCAAGGCCTCGTTGCGCGACATGAAAATCGACGAGGTGCCGATCATTCTGCACCCGGATGGCCGCTCGCGGCCGCCGCACCTGCGCAGTTGGCGCGATGGTTGGCGGCACCTGCGTTTCATGCTGCTGTTCTCGCCGCGCTGGCTGCTGCTTTATCCAGGCATCACCTGCCTGCTGCTCGGCAGTGGGTTTTTCCTGCGCCTGCTCGCCGGGCCGCTCCGGATCGGTGGTGTGAGCTTCGACCTCAATACCCTCGAAGTGGCCGGACTGATAATGCTCTTCGGTTATCAAATGATCCTCTTCGCCACCTTTGCCCGGATCTTCTCCTTCACTCACGGTTTCCTGCCAGCCAACCACGCCTTGTCCCGCGCCTTCGGATTCTTCACCTTGGAAAAAGGCCTGCTCGGCGGCGGTGCCGTCACCCTCGCCGGCATTGGCGTCATCCTCTACGCCGCACTCGACTGGGCCTCCACCGGCTTTGGCGATCTCGATCCCCAGCAAGCCACCCGCACCGTCATCGCCGGCCGCACCCTCGTCTCCATCGGCCTCCAAACCATCCTATTCAGCCTGATCTTCAGCTATCTCGGCATCGATGACGTCACAGCCAAGGAACGGAAATGAGGAACTCACAAGTGGCGCGGGCGTCTCGCCCGCAGCCCTCTTTTAATTCGCCTTCAGAGATGGCGACGAGCTGGGACGCCCGCGCCACGGTTGCGCTCCCTTGATCTGAACCACCACGCTTCCCTTCTCCAAATCGTATCAACTCCGCGCTTCCCTCTGCGAACTTAGCGCCTCTGCGTTTCGCTGAAATCATTTTGGGTGCGCCGCCCCCACCATTTTGACCTTTCCGCCGTGGCGGCTTCAGGATTGGCTTTGCGCCATGCACCCGAGCTACTTCCCCGTCCTCCTCTGGAGCATTGTCATATTCATATCCTTTCTCGGCTACGGTGAAACCCTGCGCCGTGCGCTGCGCCGACCGGAGTTCGACGATCTCGGCTGGGGCCTCACCGCCGCCTGGGGCATGGCCGCCACCCTGGCCATCGGCGGACTGCTCATGGTTTTCAAGCTCGCCGTCGCGCCGATCCTCACCGCGGTGGTCGGACTGGGTGCGGTGATGGCCATCGTTCACGGCATGAGCCGCCTGCTCGGTGGAGGGTTTTCATTCTCCACCCTGCGGATGCCACTTTCGGATGTGGTGTTGTATTTTCTCGCCGCGCTTGCCTTCGCCTCCTCGATCGCCTGGCCGCATCACATCGATCCCAACGACGACCTGATCTGTTATCTCATGCTGCCGGTGAAACTTCTCGCCACCGGCACCTTGATCGAGCCGTTCAGCTTCCAGCGTGCGGGCACTTTCGGCGGCCAGTCGATCCTGCAGGCGCTGGTGATGATCGTCGGTGCCGAGCGCAACGGCCACGTTCCGGACCGCGGCATGGCGATGCTGATGATCTTCGGCATGCTCGTCCACGCCACGCGCGGACTCAAAGGCCAATATGCCGTCGTGCGCTTCCTGCTGCTATTCGCCTTCTGGTTCGTGCCGGTGCCGCGCATCAGCACCAACGGCGCGATGACCGGCGGTGCCATGCTGCTCGGCATGTTGATCACGCTGGAGCGGGCCTTTGCCGCGAAACCCCGAGCATGGGCCGCGTTTGTTCCGGCCGGACTGCTGCTGGCCGGAACATGCAGCATCCGCCCGACCTTCACCGCAGTGGCCGGCTTCATCCTCGCCGCACTCGCCCTGCGGGATCTGTGGTGCGGATTGCGCGCCAAAAACAATTTGCCTGTCATCATTTCACCTTATCTAACAACCGGGCTGGTGGCACTCGTGGTTTTGATTCCCTTCATGCTCGTGCTTTACGCCTCCAACGGCACGCCGATGGTTCCGCCCATCAGTGGCTATGTCAGCAAGGCCTATCAGACCTATGCCTTCAACGAGCCGCTCAAGGATTGGGCAGGAGTGCTTGCATTCTTCACAGCTCCTGAAGCCTTGAGCATGTTGGCGCTGCTTGCCGTGGCGGCGCTGCTTCCGGCGGGAAAATCCACCTCGCCCATCCTCTGGGGCATGCTGCTGGCAAGCGCCGTGATCCTCCACCGCTTCAGCGCGCTCGCATTTCTTGATCTCCATCGCTACCTCCACCCGATCTTCGTGCCACTGGGCTTGTGGATGCTGGCCGCGCTGTTGAAAAAATCCGCCACGGAAAATCCTGCGGATGCCGGCAACGAAGCACTGCGATTGCCCGTCGCCGCCAGTGCTGCGGCGCTGATCGTTTTCATGGTCGTCAGCTCGGCACAAGGCGGCAAGGAACTGCGCGAGCAGATCACCGGACTGCCGGATCAAATCAAGGAAGTGAAACCGTTCTTCGATCCGAACCTGCGGAAAGCCTATGCCCAG
>CAXNHR010000151.1:0-4713 GCA_964202135.1 Luteolibacter sp.
ATGCAGCCCAACAGCTCCGGGGACTCGATCATTTACCGCTCCGGGATGAACCCGAAGATCCAGCGCAATTTTGAAGTGTTCAGCCCCTGCGACTTTATCGCCCGCATCACCCAGCACATCCCGGACAAAAGCTTCCAGCTCGTGCGCTACTACGGATGGTATTCCAATAAGATGCGCGGCCAGCGGCTCAAGCAGGCGGATGCTGAACCCGTGGACGTGCCCGAGGGCGATGTTATCGACGTTTCCGCATTCAAACCCCGCCGGATTCCGTCAAAGAAGTGGCGCGAACTCATCAAGAAAGTCTGGGAAGCCGACCCGCTTCTGTGCCCGCAATGCCACAAGGAGATGAAAATCATCGCCCTCATCGACGAGGCCTCTGTGGTCGAACGCATCCTGCGCCATCTCGGATTGTGGGAGGCCGGCGTGCGCGTGGACGCCGCCCGCGACCCGCCCGAGCCCGACGAGCCGGTCATCGAACCTTGGCTCGACGATCCATTCCCCAACTACGACAACGAACCGGTGCTCGCAGAAAATTGAGAACCCCGGCAGCGGCAAGGTGCGCCCTGGAGGCTCGCATTTCCAGCCTACCCCCTCGCCAGACCCGGCATTTTGGGGTGCGGGGCGCGCCCCGCACCCCAAAATGCCGGGCACTTGACTCTCAAAGCCCCATCTGGCAGCATCCAAGCATGGAAATCAAGGCTTCCAGCTTCAAACTCCGGGCCAACGCCCCGAAGGGCCAAAAGCGATTTCCTATCAGCTCCACCTCCGCTTCGGCCAACGATACTCCGCCCCGAAACCACCGATCCACTCCACCCATGAAAATCCACCACCTCGCTCTTCACACTTTCTGCGCGCTGATGCTCCCGCTCGTCGCCCCCGCCGCCGACGCCACGGGCGTGCCCACGGCCGCTGGCGACGCGCGGGCGGATGTGCTCGCGTACGCCGGCGGCGCGGGGAACGTCCGCTTTACCTGCGTGCATTCGCTCGCGGAGGGCGGCGTGCTGATTGTGGGCGGCGCGGATTCGCTCGATTGGCTGCCGGCGGCGACGAAGAAAATCACGATCGACGCTGCCGGGATCGCGGCTTCGAGCACGGGAAAAATCGGCTTCATTCTGTTCGCGAGCGATGACTTGAAGACGATCACCGCCGCGGTCGCGCTGCCGAAGGATGTGGCCCGCGAAATCCGATGGGTGAAGACGACGAACATCCCCGGCGGTCTGACGGGGGACGTGTTCGTCTCCGGCGCGAATGCCGATGGATACTTCATTGCGAAGCTCGACGCGAATTTCGCGAAGGCGCTGCCCGCCAAGTTCGCGTGGGTTTTTCAGGTAAAGGCGAAGAAGGACATCCAGGAGGTCCAGCCGTGGGATGTGGGGAGCGATGGACGCGTAGTTTTCGCCAGCGGCGAGGCGCACGGCGCCGACTGGGCCGACGTGCAGCGGCTCACGCCGGATGGGAAGCAAGACGTGGTGGAAAATTGGCGCAATCACTGGACGGACTCGGGCAGCGACTGGCAGGGCACGCCGGCGTCGAAGTCTCCGGATGGCAAGGCGGCGCGCAGCGCGATTGTTTTCAAAATCTCGGGCCGCGGGTCGCTGCGCTCGTGGACGGCGGAGGATTACGGCGCGAAGACCCCGGACGGAAACGGCGGCACGAAGCAGGGCCGCTGGCCGCTGGATTACTACTTCTCGGGGCCGTGGAATCCGGAGGACTCCAAAGCGAGCGGGCAGGGGCCGGGCTACACCGGGTATCGCTGGGGGAAGAATCCCGTCGGGCATCCGCAAGCCATCGCGATCGACCGCCGCTCGAATGACATTTACCTCGGCGCGAACAACCAATCGCGCCTGCCGAAAGGCGAGCCGGACTTCGAGCCTTACGTCATCGCCTTCACCAGCGACGGGAAGCAGAAGTGGTGGCAGCGCCTTTACGCCGAGACGAACGACAACTCGACCCCGGATCAATACGTGGACGCGCTGGCGATCGACTACACGTCGCCAGAAGCGGCGGAGGGCGCGCTCGTGGTGCTGGCGCGCTGCCACGGCAACAACGTGGTCAACTTCTGGAGCGGCAACAAAATCGCGCACGCGAAGAATCCGAAGAACGCGTTTCAGAACTCGTTCACCGGGAAGAATGGCAACATCCACATCGGCTGGCTCAGCCGCATGACGCTCGCGCAGGGCACGATGCTGCACGCCACGTATGTCGCCGAATGGGGCGACGCATCGAAGCTCGGCAGCAAGCCGCACCCGGACCCGAATCTCGATGGCTGGCCTTCGCCGAATGACGGGTGGCCGGATGTGAACACGACGAAGATGCGCCATGTGCTGCACGTCGATGCCGCGGGAAATATCTACGTCGCGGGGACCGGGCGGCGCGTCATCACGACCGCAAACGCGCATCAGAAAATGCCGAAACCGGCGGAGGGAGAAAGCCGGTGGTCCGACTTCGTGCGCGTCTATACGCGCGACCTCACGACGCTAAAATACAGCTCGATCGTGAACGGCGTGTGGGATCCGGCAGTGAAAGGCGCGCCTTCCAGCGACGCGAAGATCGAAGGCATTCATCCGGTGAAAGGCGGCGTTATCGTGTGCGGCTTTGCGCCGCTCGATAAAGCGGGCGCGGTGAAGCCCGGCGCCGACATGCCGGTGACGAATCCTCCCTCATGGGCCGCTAAAGCCCGCAGCGCTGAGATGGGGGTGATCGGGCGCTTGAATTTCGCGCAATGATCGCAGAAACCTCTTCCCGTCGCTTAGGGGCGGTAAACGGACGGACGGCCGTTGACCGGCTCGATGGCGATCACGGCGAAATTGGGCGGCAGCCCGGTTACCACTCCGCCGGTCATGGGACCAAATTCCGGCACGATGGTGAAATGCGTGGCGTTCGAGGGCGCGACGAGCGAGCCGGCGGGGGTGAATAAAACCTCGGAGTATTTGAGGCTCCGGGTGTCCTTTGTCTCGGCGTTGTTTTTATATAGATCGAGCAGAGCCGAGTGGGTGCTGTCCGGCGTGATCACCAGGCCCGTCGGCAGCTTCTGCTCGGCATCCGCGGCGAACCATGACGCGGCGGCGGCGGGGTCGGAGCTGCCATCCGGCTTTTCCCAGAGCTGGTAGGACCGAAATGGACCACCGGATGTTTCCTGGTAAAACCGGATGGCGATTTGGCGGTTATAAGTGCTGGCGCGCTGGCGGGCTGCGCTTACGACGCCGGAGATTTCCTCAGCGGCCCCGGACAGGTTCATTCCGCGCGACATGCCGTTCATGGCGGGCACAATCAGGGCCATCAAGATAGCGATGATGCCTATCACCACGAGCAGTTCCACCAGAGTGAACGCCGCACGGAAAACCGCGGCTTGCCGGGCAGCGCGCGGATGGGGAAAAGGGCTTCGGTTCATGGTCATCAGGGCGCGAATTGTTTCTCCGAGAGGACTCGCCAGCGGTACCAGCGGTCGATCGGATCGTACGCGCCCGTCAGGCTTACAGTTGCGTAGTCCGGAAGGTTTGGCGCATTCGGATCGAGGAACCGCTCGATGGTGGTAGCCCCGCGATATTCGCCGGCGATGACGTCCTTCGCCTCCTCCCACTTTGCCCAATCCCGTCCGCCACGCTTTACTTGCTTGAGCGCCTGCACCCGGTAGTGGACCGTGAACGTATTCGACTTCGTAGTGACCCGAGAATAGAGCGCCTTGTAAGGAGCCTCTCGCAAGTTATCGCCAGTGAGGCGGCGGGCTCCCCACCATGTGTTCAAGCTCGTGAGCGTTTCGCCCGCCGGGACCAGCCGGATTGTGCAGACCTCGGAGGCAGAGCGGAAGATGTCTCCCGCTTCGAACCGAGTTTTAAAGTCCGCCAAGCTCCCCGTGGTGCTCGATGAGTTTAGGAGATTGCGCGTGGTAAAGGTCTTCGGAGCCGTGCCCGTTCCACCGGGATTGAAGACTTGTTTGTAATTGCCTGCGTTGACATCTTCGATCGCCGCCATGCGCACCGGCTTGAGCGCCGCGACGACCGCCGTGGCCCGCGTGATGTGCGTGAAGGGTGCTAGCTGGTAGTTCAAATTGACCTTTCCCGCGGTCGAAAGCGGCTCGCTCAGCGCGTAGGGATCGACCGCCGGCATCCAGAAAAAGTCGAGGAAGAGATGATCCGGCAGGCCCTGGCTGCCGGGGTGGACATTTCCCGCAGCGCCTGCCGCCGAGACGGAGTTCGGACAGAAGAGCAAAGTCTGCCAAGGCGCCGGGTTTCCGGTGCTATCCGGCGCGGGCAATGTGCCAAGGATCACCGCAGAGGGCACCTGCCGGTTGGGTTCGAAGGAATCCGCTTGCGCATCGCCCCAGTTCATCTCGGTGTAGTAGCCTCCGGACCCCTCGTAAAAAGTGCCGAAATCCGGCACCGCTACGGTTGCTCCATCAAGGCAGAATCCGTAGGTGGTGGTGAAATCTCCGGGCTGGTTGCTGGCATTCAACGCCGCCGCCAGGCCCTGCGGAATGGCGGGGACGTAGTTGCGATTGTTGGTGGTGTTCGAGCCAATCCGCAGGTTCGCCACCAGGCCACCGGCGAGGATCTTATTGTCGCCCGACAAAGCCTGATCCCACCCGGTTCCTAGCGACGGCCCCTGCGGGCCACTGGTGACGTTGACGACACCGTTTTTGCCGTCGGCATAGCCATAGGTGTTGCCGTTGTGGATCTTGAAATCGCTGCGCAAGCTGTGGGCGAGACGATTGGC
>CAXNHR010000152.1:0-4703 GCA_964202135.1 Luteolibacter sp.
CCGAGATCGCCCTCGCGGCGGGGTGAGAATGCGGGAATGAGGATGCCGGCCTGGCGTTTTCCGGGTGGATGCACGCGGCGAGTCTTGGCGGCCACTCCCACCGCGTAAACACCGAATTTCCGCCAGAACCTGCCGCAGGCTAACAGGCGGCGCCATTCCGGCGCGGCACTTTCCGGGGCCGGCGAAAAAAAAATCAGATTTTGACAGAAGTTGGTTACGGCATGAGTATTCTGGCAGGAATGTCATGACGCATTCCCTAACAACGAAACTATTATGAAACACAAACTTTGGATCCCAGTGCTTGCCTTGCCGCTGCTATTCGTCGCCTGCAAACAAAAGGAAACCGTGACGGAACAAATGGACGCCGGGGCCGAAACAGTGGCAGAAGCCGCTGCCGAGGAAGCCGCCGCAAACGCAAAAGCCACCGCTGAGGCAGCTGCTGCACAAGCCAAACAGGAAGCCGAGGCTGCAGCAGCCGCAGCTGCTGCAAAAGCCAAACAGGATGCCGAGGCAGCAGCAGCCGCAGCTACTGCACAAGCCAAACAGGAAGCCGAGGCTGCAGCCGCAGCTGCTGCAAAAGCCAAACAGGATGCCGAGGCAGCAGCCGCAGCAGCAGCCGCCGCGGCCCCCATACCTGAATAAGAATCATCCAATCTCGCCGGGGCCTGCTGGTCCCGCGCCTTGGAGATCACAAGACCGGCGTTTCCCCTTGGGAAACGCCGGTTTTCATTTCCAACCCGTCTGGGTCCATGAAGATTCGGGCTGGCCACGCAGGAGATGGCAGGTGAGTTTGGTCCCGCCATTTTCATGACCGGAACCAATGCCCCCGTTTCCGTCTTCCGTCTCCGCTTCATCGACATGGCGCGGGCGGTGGCGATTCTTTTCATGCTGGAAGGGCACTTTGTGGATCTCACGCTGGCAGCGGAATGGCGGATGAGAGGACAACCGGTCTATGAGGTGTGGTATTACTTCCGCGGCATCACCGCGCCGATGTTCTTCACGGTGACGGGCCTGATCTTCGCTTATCTGCTGAGCGGCGCACGGGAGCCCGGATTCCTCAGGGTGACGAGAGTGCGCAAAGGCCTGCTGCGGGCCGTTGAGTTGATGTTCTGGGGCTACCTGCTGCAATTGGACCTGCGCCACCTGCCGGGCATGCTGCGAGGCGAATCCGGCCCCTGGCTGCAGGCGTTCCACGTGCTGCAGTGCATCGCGGTGGGTTTGTTGGGGATGATTCTGATTTTCGGCCTGATGCGGTTCGCGGGATACCGGGCTCTTGCCGCAAGTTATGTGTTATCCGGTCTGTTGGTTTTTCTTGTTTCGGTATGGCTGGCGAATCAGGCGGGGCCGGTCCCGCATGAAGCTCCCGTATGGTTGCAAAACGCCATCAAGGGCCCCACATTGGGTTTTCCTATCGCGCCATGGGTCGGCTTCACCTTCTACGGCGCGGCCATCGGCGTGCTCGTCCGCCGCCATACGGAATGGGGGGATTCAGGCATGAGCCCGGTGCCATTCCTGATTGCCGGAGCGGCACTCAAGCTGGGCGGATGGGCGCTGGACCGGTTTCTCGGAAATACCCTGCTTAACGCGCTCGGGCATGCGGCGGAAGGTCGTGTGTTGCCGGATTCCTTCCACGGGCGGATTTCCGAAATCCTGATCGTGCTCGGGGTGCTGGTGTGGATTGAAAGCCGCATCCGTCCGGGCGCGTCATGGTTCCAGACGATCGGGCGCAACACCTTCCCGATTTATGTGAGCCATGTGGTCGTGCTTTACGGCGGGATTTTCGGCATCGGCCTGCGCGACTGGATCAAGGGCGCGCTCAATCCATGGCAGGCGGCCATTGGCGCGATCCTGTTCTGCGCGTTCTTCGGTTTCTGTGCCCAGTGGGTGGAGCCGCTCACGCTGCGCTGGCGGGATTGGAGATACCGTTTGCGCGGTCGCGGTTGAGCGGCGAGGGTTTCTGTGGCGGACGAGCGAAAGGAGGAATGATGAATGGGCATGTCGATCCCGCATTGCTGGCGTTTTTACGCGATCCGGCATCCTATCCGCACCGGCCGCGCGTGGTGAGTGAGGCGCACACGCACGCCTCTCTGGTGTTCCTGGTGCCGCCGCTGGTTTACAAGATCAAGAAGCCGGTGGACTTCGGGTTTCTCGATTTTTCCACGCTGGAAAAACGCCGCCATTACTGCCAGCGCGAGGTGGAGCTCAACTCGCGGCTCGCCCGAGGCATCTATCAGGGCGTGGTATCAATCACGCGGCAGGCGGATGCTTGTGCCTTCGCTGGCGACGGACCGGTGGTCGAATACGCGGTGCGAATGACCTATCTTGAGCCCGATGGATTTCTCAAATCACGCCTGCAGAAGGGAAACGCCGGTGAGGCCGAACTGGAACGGGTGGCCCGAACGCTGGCTGTCTTCTATCAAAATCAGCCGTCTCCCCGGGAAATCGCCGAATGGGGAAGCATTGCCAAACTCCGGATCAGCACTGATGAGAATTTCGCCCAGACCCGGGATTTCATCGGCAAGACCCTGTCCGCCGGAGCCTTCGATGCGATCCGTGGTTTCACCGAAAACCGTTATCAACACCGCGCCGAGCTATTTGACAGGCGTGTGGCGCAGGGCTGGATCCGCGATTGCCATGGCGACCTGCATCTCGATCACATCCACGTGACGGATGACGCATTGCATATCTATGACTGCATCGAGTTCAACGACCGCTTCCGCCACCTTGATGTCGCGAGCGATGCGGCTTTTCTGGCGATGGATCTGGATTTTCATGGTCGGCCGGAGCTCGCGCGGTTCTTGATCAGCCGGCTGGCAGAGTTGTTGGATGATCCGGAGATGGAGAGCTTGATGGACTTTTACAAATGTTACCGCGCCTATGTCCGCGGCAAGGTGGAGAGCCTCCACAGCATCGCGGAGATCGGCGATGCCGCCGAGCGCGGGGCCGCCGCGGCAAACGCACGGCGCTATTTCCAACTCGCCCTGCAATACGCCGTGGCCGGCTCGCATCCGCGGGCGATCGTTCTGATGGGCCGGGTGGCCTCCGGAAAATCGACACTCGCCACGGCTCTCGCCCGCGAACTCGGCTGGCCGGTCGTTTCCTCCGATGTCCTGCGCAAAACGCTCGCCCGAATACCGCTTCACGAGCGCGGCGATGACACAAGCCGCGCGAAACTCTATGCCGCCGGCATGACGGAACTCACCTACCACGCGGTGATCGATGAAGCCGAACAAGCCTTGCGCAGCAGCAAAGGCGTCATACTGGATGCCACATTTTCCAAACGCACTCTGCGTGATACCCTGCGCGCGCGACTCGGCGATGCGAACCTGACATGGGTTCTCACCCATGCGGATGAAAAGACGACGCTGGATCGCCTGAGGCGGCGCGATGGCCGCGACGACGTGGTTTCCGATGCACGCATCGCCGACCGCGCCATGCTCGACGCCGCATTCGAACACCCCGGCGAGTTGCCGCCCGGCGCGCTGCTGGAAATCGCCACCGAGGATGATCCCGCGCAAATGATGCAGCGTCTTCTGCCCGCGCTTGCCAGACTTCGTGAAGCCGCTATCGATAGCGGCGACCGATGAACCTGCTCGCCGATAATCTCATTTCCCCCGTGGTGTTGTGTTTCGCACTGGGCATCATCGCGCGTTGGATCAAGAGCGATCTCGCGGTGCCGGAGCCAGTCTATCAGGGGCTATCGATTTACCTGCTGCTCGCCATCGGCCTGAAGGGTGGCTCCGCTCTGGCCACCACGCCCGCTGTGGAAATGGCGGTGCCGGGTTTGCTCACTCTGGTGTTGGGACTCATCACGCCGGTCATCGCGTTTTTCCTGATGCGGCGCTTTGGAAAACTCGGCACCGAAGACGCCGCTGCGGTGGCCGCGCATTACGGCTCGGTCTCGGTGGTCACCTATCTGGCGGCGGTGGAGGCGGTCAATCGCGCGGGCATGCCGGGCGAGGGATTCCTGCCCGCGCTGGTGGCGGTGCTGGAAGTGCCGGGCATCATCGTGGCACTGATGTTTGCCAGCGGCGCGGCATCTTCCGGTGGCTGGAAAAAGGCGCTGCACGAGGTGGCCACCGGCAAGAGCATCGTGCTGTTAGGCGGCGGGCTGGTCATCGGCGCGCTCTGCGGGCCCGCGAAACTCGCCGACGTGCAGCCGTTCTTCGCCACCGCCTTCAAAGGGGCGCTGTGCATTTTCATGATCGAACTCGGGCTTTCCGCCGGCAAACGCCTGCGCGATGCCGGCCGCGCGGGTGTGCGCCTATTGGTGCTCGGCTGCGTGATTCCTGTGATCAATGGAACACTCGGTGTAGCGGGAGCCACACTGGCCGGCATGTCACCCGGCGGAGCCGCGGTGCTCGGCGCGATGGCGGGCAGCGCGTCCTACATCGCCGCTCCGGCCGCGGTGCGCGTCGCCCTGCCACGGGCGAATCCCGCCTACTACCTCACGCTCGCGCTCGGCATCACCTTCCCGTTCAACCTCGCACTGGGCATCCCGCTCTATCAGAAACTCTCCACCCTTTTCCAATCATGGCTTTGAAAATCCATCTCCGCAAAGTGACCATCATCGCCGAGCGCGTGCTGCGCGATGATTTGCTCGAACTGCTCAAGCGCCTGGGAGCCACCGGTTGGACGCTCACCGCCGTCGAGGGCGAGGGCTCGCGCGGCATCCGCGCCTCGGAATGGGAAGGCAGCAGCGT
>CAXNHR010000153.1:0-4664 GCA_964202135.1 Luteolibacter sp.
ACCCGGCACGTATGGCATGGAGGACAACAACGGCTCCGATGCTCCCGCACCCGGAACCGTCACAAACATCCACGACAACGGTCGCTGGAAGTGCTCCGACAAGCAGAAGGATCTCATCCTGAAACTCGTCGAAGAACACCAGCTCGACAAAGCCGACGTCGAAGCCCTCGCCGTCGAAAGATTCGCCAAAGGCGTCCGCCAACTCAACAAGGTGGAAGCCTCGGGCCTCATCGACGAGCTGCTCGACACCTACGGTGGAAGTAGTAGTCGGTCGTCCGGCAACAACAACCGCCGCAACGGCTCCGCTTACAACGGGACCCGCGGCAACCAGCGAGGGAGGGACGCCGCATGATCGCCAGCTTTGAGGACGCGCGCTTCACCACCGGGCTCAAACCCCACGCGCAAACCCTGCCCCAGCACATCAGCCCGTCGGCGGCGAAAGCATATCTGTCATGCAGCCTGAAGTTCTACTTCGAGCGGGTCGCCTGCATCCGGAAGAAAACACCGCCCGCCCTCCACCTTGGCAAGGCGGTGCATGCCGCCCTGCAAGCCTTCCACCTCGCACGGTGGAGGGGAGGGGACGACTCGCCGGAAACCATCGCCGCCGCCTATGACGTGGCCTTCATCAGCCTCGAACGCGAGGAAGGCCCGGTGAACTTCGACGACGAGACCGAGCGTGAGAAATGCCGCCTCGACGGCCTGCGCGTGGTGGCCGCCTACCTCGATTCCCCGGAAGCGATGAAGGAAAAACCGCGCGCCGTAGAAGTCCTGCTCAAAGAAGAAATCCCCGGCCTGTCCGTGCCCCTCACCGGGGCCATGGATCTGGTCGAAGGCAACTTCACGCCGGTGGATTTCAAATCCGCCGCCGCCAAACCCGATCCGGCCAACGCCGCCTTCGATCATGAAATCCAGCTCGTCAGTTATCAGCTGCTGCTGGAAGTGGCGACGGGCGAAAGTCCGCCCTCACTCGACCTGGTGTTCCTGGTGAAAACCAAGACACCACTGGTCATCCGGGTTTCATCCCCGCCGGCCGACGCCCACCGCAAACGCCGGGTGGTGTCATTATTGGAAACCGCCGTCGAAGGCATCGCCAACAACCGCCACCATCCGCAGCCCGGGATGCACTGCTCGTGGTGCCAGTATAAAAACGAATGCATCGCGTGGCTGCCGGGGAGCTATCAGGAGAGGAGGGCGGCCTGATGCGCTTTCCCGTCATCCTGATGATCCTGTTATTGCTGACCGGCGATGCATTACTGACGACCCGCATAAGCCAGATCTTCGGCGATGTCTGCGTCCGTGTAGTGCCTGGCGATGCCACGCTGCGTCAGCGCTTGGCCGAAGCCAAACTGGCTCAGCCGCGACAACTCCGCAGCTTTGCCGAACGTGAGGATTTCACGCTGATACAAGGCACAGGCAAATTCGACCAGTAGTCGGCTTTGCCGTTCCGGAAAAGGAACACGCATCGCCGCCTGGATGTCATCAGGCACTTCAAGAGTCATTGGCATGCCTGAAAATGGCAATGATCGACCGCTGACGCAAGCCATCTCCCACGGCTATCTCACAGCGCCCGCCTGGTCCACACCCGGCGGGCTTTTTCGTGCTCGTTGACTGACACGAACCTTTCCTACCCAAGACGTCATTATCCACTCCCAACAAGCCGACTTCGCCCTCACCAGCCTGATTTTTCAACCACTCCCACCAAAACTACTCCCATCACTCATCCCACCACCTCTGAAGCCACTTCCCCCACCTGACACCACCGAGAGACGCAAGACTGCAAGACCCAAGACGCAAGAGAAGAGCCGTTGGCCCGGGGCATCCGCTCCCCCAACGGCTCTTGTGTCTTCAAGTCTTGTGTCTTGCGTCTCCTCTTCAATCCACCATCCACAATCAACCATCCACGATCTAACAAAACCAATGTCCCACTTCACCACCATCCAGACCCAGATCCGGGATCTCGATGCCCTGCAAGACGCCTGCGTCGAACTCGGACTCAAACTCCAGCCCGACTTCCATTGTCGCGGCTATGCCGGCGTCACCCGGCGGGCTCCCTACATCATCCAGCTCAAAGGCCCGTATGACATCGCCGTCGATCCCTCGCCGGAAAAAGACGGCAGCTATCATCCGACAAGGAATACAACGCCGCCATCGAACCCAAAGGCGAAGGCTACATTGTGACCTTCGCCTACGGTCGGCGCGGCAATACACTCAACACCGGGACTATCCTCGGCCATCTCTGCAACTGGGCTTGCTCTACCATGGCACGTCACTACCGTAGATAGCGCGGGAGACGTTGGACCACATACGTCATTAGCCTTCGGCCTAGATGGCCAGCCTGCGATCTCCTATTTAGACAACACCAACGGCGACCTAAAATTTGCTCGCTTCAATGGCAACATTTGGACAGCGACTACCGTCGATAGCACTGGAGCTGTCGGAGATTACACATCACTGGCGTTCGGGCCCGATGGCCAGCCTGCTATCACTTATAGAGACGTATTCTTTGGCGACCTAAAGTTTGCCCGCTTCAATGGCAGCGTTTGGAGTCTCACCACCATCGATAGCACCGGATCTGTCGGACTATACACATCATTGGCCTTCGGCCCCGATGGCCAGCCTGCGATCTCGTATTTCGACAACACCAACAGCGACCTAAAGTTTGCCCGCAAGGGGATTTTTCAGCCTACACCGTGAGGAACGCATCGGCCCGGATGCCTAGCAGCCCAGCCATCTCTTCCTCAGGCTTGGATCCTCAAATATAGGGCTTTCACCCAGCGGGATTTCCGCTAGAAGAAAACTGGGAATCCGCTCCACCCCTCCCCAATCTGATGAACCTCTTTCGATTTACCATGCCGCGCTCGAAGCGTTGTTTTTGCCGGGTCGCCGCCATCGCAATTCTGGGTTTGCATGCCAACCCGCTGCATGCAGACCCCAGCTATCTGCTTCTTGGCAGCACCTGGGACCAGCAACCAAATGAGAGCCTGTGCGTGGTCAACATGAGCACCGGACTCGCCACGCCCTACACAGGAACCGGAGACAAACTTCTGATGGGCATCGCCTATGATGAGATCGGCGACAAGCTCTATGCCGCCACGACCCATGCCAGCTTCTATTCAAGCCGCTTGGTCGAGGTGAACCGCTTCTCCGGGACCATCGACAACTTTTACTTAGTGGGCCTTGGCAACTTTGACTCGGTGCCGGAAGGCGATGTGGCCGTTCAGAAAAGCACGGGGCTCGTCTTCTCGCTGCGGTCCGGCGGCTCCGTCCATGTCTGGAACTCGGTCACCAAAAAATTTGTCCGCTCGTTCGCCCTGGCTGCCACCAATGACTATTCGTGCATCGCGTTCAACGCGGTTGGCGATCTTTACGTCGTGAATCCTAACAGCCGCACCGCCGATCCGCCCCATCTGCTGCGGATCGATCCGATCAGCGGGACCATTCTCCAGACGACGGTTCTCGATACGGACATCGGAGTGGTCGCGGGCCTGGCTTTCCACCCGCTTACCGACCAGGCGTGGCTCGCCGATGCCTGCCGCGGAGATGACACGTGTATCGGATCGAGGTTGTTCCAGGTGAACATGGCCACCGGTGCGCTGACGCTGGTAGGTTCCACCAGCCTGCCTCTGGCCGGACTCACGTTCGTGCCGGAAGTTGCCGCTCCGGGAAGCGGACAGATCGCCCTGTTTGATGGTGCGGCGGACACGGACCCGGCATTGATCCATAACCAGGCGGTTCCCGTCAATTTCGGCACCTTGGCTGGAAACGCGACCAGCTCGCGGCCGATTACGCTCAAGAACACCGGAGTCGATCCCCTGACGATTCACCGGGTGGGTGCGCTTGGTTCTTATGCAGTGTCCGGTCTTCCGGCACTTCCGGCTGTCCTGGCTCCCGGCGCGACGCTGACTTTCAACCTCGCGGTGCAGACGGGCGGAGGCGGCACCTATGCCGGAACATTGCGGGTGTTTTCATCCGACGATGATCCGCGCGAAGTCGGGATTCCACTCACCGCGCAAGTGCCGTTGGCACGGGAAATCCGGGTGACGGGGCCGTTTGGAGCGGTGACCGACGGCCAGGCGGAGCCGGTGGTTTTCCAAGCGGGCTCTGCGGTCAGTTCCGCTGCTACCTTCCTGGTTACCAACGATGGCCCCGATCCGCTCACGTTGTCATCGCTCAGCATTCCGGCCGGATTCACGGTCACGGCTTCGAGCGGTTCGTTCCCCGTTACTCTGCCGAGAACCCTCACTGTCGGCAACTCGGTAAGCGTGATCATCAGCACCAGTGGTCCGGCCGCCGGTTCCTATGGGGGCATCGTGACCCTGTTCAACGATGACGACGATGAGAGCGAGTTCAACTTCCCGATTTCCGCGCTGCACAACATCCCGGAAATCCAAGTAGCGGCCAACTTTGGCGACGTGGTCCAAAGCGGCGGCTCGCTGGACTTTGGGACCGCGACCTTCGGCCAACCCGTCGGCCGCAACCTCCGCATCACCAATCTGTCCGTTCCCACCCTAACGATCACCGGAATCACCCTGCCCGACGGGTTTGTCCTCAGTCCGGTGCCGACCTTTCCCATCAACCTGGCAAAGAATGCGCTCCGTGACATCGGAGTTCGTCTCGCCGCCACCGCATCCGGAAATTTCAATGGCACCCTGATCATCCATAAC
>CAXNHR010000154.1:0-4413 GCA_964202135.1 Luteolibacter sp.
GGAGCTGGCGGTAGGTTGGGCGGCACTCACACATAACTTGTGGGTGGTTGCCCGGATGGCGGAAGCTGAGAAAAAGCGCAAAGAGGCTCAGGAAGAAAAGCCACGACCGCCACAAGCGCGAGCTGCCTGAAGCACATCGCCGACGCGACCGGAAATCAAGACCCCGCCACGGCGTGATAGGGGAAACTGCGTCCCGGCCCCATGAAAAATGCGGATTTGCGAGCTGGATTCGAGGTAATTGCAGAGTTCGAGCGCATCAGCGTAGGAACTAGAAGATTTTTTAATTGTCCAAATGAACAGTTTTGAGGATTCGGTCAAAAATCGCCGATTCTGGGACAGGCTCTATCTAGCCTCGGAGAACTACGCGGCCAATCTGGGTTGGACCGGCAACATTTCCTCGGGCATTGCCGGCACCACCAGCGAGACCTTCAAGGAGGAGGTGCGGCGCAGGGTGAATTACTACCGCGCTCTGACCGGCCTGCCGGGGGACATCGTTTTCAATGCGGTGAAATCCGCCAAGTGCCAGCAGTCGGCGCTGATGATGTCGGCCAACAACAACCTTAACCATAATCCGCCCACTACATGGGCGTTTTACACCGTCGGCGGGAGTGAGGCGGCAGCGGCTTCGAACCTCGCCTTGGGCTACTACGGACCGGCGGCGGTCGATGGCTACATGGTGGATCCCGGCAGCGGCAATGAGCCGGTTGGGCACCGCCGATGGCCGCTCTATTCACAGGCGCGGGAAATGGCCACCGGCGATATCCCGCGGAGCGGCAGCTACAATCCCACCAACAGCCTGTGGGTGATCGGCGACTTCAAGGCCGCGCCGCCGGCGAAATTCGTCGCCTGGCCCAATGAAGGCTATTTGCCGGCTCCGGTGCTGCCCGCCCGCTGGTCCTTGTCGTATCCAAACGCCGATTTTGGCAGTGCCTCGGTGAGCATGAGCCTCAACGGGACCAACGTGCCGCTCACGGTCGTTCACAGGTCCACCAGCAAAACCCCGAATTACGGTGACCGAACCATCGTCTGGGAACCCGCCGGACTGCCTGCCACCGTCACCAGCGATCTTGCTTACTTGGTCACCGTCTCGGGCATCAAGGGCACCGGAGTTCCGACTTCAAAATCCTATACGGTGCGGATCTTCAATCCGGACATTCTTGGCGAGCAGATCGCCATCAGCGGCAGTGACAATCCGCCGGCGAGCGGCGAGGTGTATGCGTTCAGCCGCATCGATCAGGCGGATGCCTATCAACTCGAAATCGCGTCGGTGACGGCGTCGTCGTGGACCGAGGGTGCGGAGGACAATCCCGCACCGCGCGTCACCGCGAACATATTCGCAGGTTATGAACTTCGGCAGGGCGGGCTTGTTAGAACCGGCGGAAAATCGTTTCATCTGGCATTTCCATTCGCGGTTTACTCCGACCAGTCCTTCACCATCAACCGCGACATTATGCCGGCTGTGAGTAGTCGGCTGCGTTATTTTGACCGCGCGCGCTTCACTGCTGTTGTCAACACCCTGGAAACGCAGGTTTCGATCAATGGCGGTCTTTCCTGGCAGACCATCGCCAGCCGCAACGGGGTGAACGTCAACGGTTCCAGCACCGAGTGGGATAGCATCTGGAAGAACCGTGACATCAGCCTTGCCGCTTATGCCGGGCAGATCATCAGAATCCGTTTCGTGCTAAAAAGTAATAACTCGGCCTATCCGGAAACCGACTCGAACTACGGTTTCTTCATTGATGACATCACGGTCACCGATGCCAGTGAAGCTGCGGTCACCCAAACGCTTCTTCCCGGCAGTGCGGAATCCTTCACGCTCGACAGTGCCACTGCCGGCGGGCCGCTGGTGGTTGGAAATACCTATCAGATGAGGATTCGGCCGAAGATCGGCTACCGTTTGTTTGATTTCGGCAGCGCCAAAATCGTGAGCGTGACTGCGGTATCACCGCCATCCGCCACATTCACGAACTGGGCGGCTGCCTTCGAGACCGCGCACGAACTGCCTGCCGGAGCACTCGCTGACGCGAATGGGGATTATGACAAGGACGGTCGCTCGAATCTTGTGGAATACGCTTTTGGCGCTTCGCCGGTGCTGGCCAATGATGAAAATGCACGCCTTCCTTCATCGCGTATCGCGAATGGCAATTTGGTGCTGAGCTACCAGGTTGATACTTCGCTGGGTGATCTGGCGGTGGCCGCCGAGGCATGCAGTTCCATGGGTGCTTGGAAATCTTCGGGCGAAGCGGGCGCACCGGCGGGTTTCACCGAGCGGTTCGTGGCAAGTGACGGTGTGATCGAAACCCGTGAGGCAAGTATCCCGATTTCCAGCGGCGGCAGGTGTTTCCTGCGGGTGCGTGTATCGCGGCAATGAACTCAGATCGTCATCGCGTTGAAGCCGCCATCGACGATCATTTCGGTGCCGGTGATGAACGAGCCGGCCTTGGATGATGCGAGCAGCAGGGTGGCGCCGATGAGTTCGTCGGCATTGCCGAAGCGCGAGGCGGGCGTCTGGCGCAGGATGTCGAGCACGCGGGATTCGTCGAGCACCTTGCGGTTTTGCTCGGCGGGGAAAAACCCGGGCACCAGCGTGTTGACGCGGATGTCCTTGTCGGCCCACTCGCGGGCGAGGTTGCGGGTGAGGTTGTGCACGGCGGCTTTCGAGAGCGAGTAGGTGAAGACGCGCGAGAGCGGGCTGAGGCCGGAGATCGAGCCGAGATTGATGATCGATGCGGCGCGGCCTTCCTCCACGAAGTAGCTGCCGAAGACCTGGCAGGCGCGGAACACCGCGCTGAGGTTGGTATCGATGATGCGCTGGTATTCTTCTTCCGGGATTTCAAGAAACGGGGTGGGGGAATTGGTGCCCGCGCCGTTGATCAGGATGTCCACTTGTCCGGAGCGTTCGAGCACGGTGTCGAGCAGGTGCTGGAGCGACTCGCGCGAGGTCACATCCACCGGCACGAAGTAGCCTTTGCCGCCATAAGATTCGATTTCCTCAAGCCGGCGCTCGGCCTTCTCCGGGATGCGTCCGCCGAGCACGACCTCGGCTCCGGCGCGCGCCAGCCCCACGGCCATGGTGCCGCAAAGTTCACCGGTTCCACCAATGACGACGGCGGTTTTTCCGGAGAGGTCGAAGAGATCTTTGAGAAATGCTGCGGTCTGCATGGCTGTAGTCTTGAGTGGAATTCCCCGGCTGCCAAGAAGAGAAAAGGCATAAGAGAAAAGGCGCGGCGGGACATCTGGGTGCGGGATGCTGAAAATTCCCCGGCGAGGGTGCCAAGATCCGTGCTTCCGGGCCGCCTTTGAGCGTGATCACCGACCGGTCGTGCATCACCCCCCAATAAAAACCGATCGCTCGGATAAGATTCCTGTTAGGCCAAGATACATGAAGAAGTCCTACAAAATAGTCCCAGTCTGCCTTGCGAGAGTCTTTCCTGTCATTGTGGCGAAGCCGGGACTTGCCGATGCGGGAATCCCGCGCCATCCTAACGGGCATGGACCCTGTCACTGAACGCCTGCGGAATTTCCTCCAATACGTCGCCGTGAAATTGATCGACGATCCCGGGCAGGCTCAGCTCAAGGTGGCGGAGCTCGCGCCCAGGAAGGTGCGCTTCAAGCTGGTGCTGGCGAAGGAGGATGTGGCCATGATGATCGGACGCAATGGATTCACCGCCTCGGCCATCCGCAACGTGCTAAAGGCCGCGGCGGACAAGGAAGGCGTGCAGGTTTCCCTGCAAATCCACTCGCACGAGGAGGAGGCGGAGATGCTCGCCCGCAGCGAGGGGCATTGAGAAGCGGCCGTCAGATTTGTGAGGCTGCGGCCGGCAGCATCGGCACGGCGGCGAGCAGTTGCTTCGTGTAGGCCTCTTTGGGATCGCGGAAAACCTCCTCGGCATCGCCGCGCTCGACGATTTTTCCGCGGTGCATCACCGCGATCCGGTCGGCGAGGTAGCGGACCACGGCGAGGTCGTGGGAAATGAACAGCATCGTCAGGCCAAGGTCGTGCTGGAGGCGGCGCAGCAGGTTGAGGATTTGGGACTGGATGGAAACGTCGAGAGCGGAGACCGGTTCGTCGGCGATGATGATGCGCGGATCCGGGGCGAGGGTGCGGGCGATGGCGATGCGCTGGCGCTGGCCGCCGGAAAACTCGTGCGGGTAGCGCTGCATCAGGCGTTGTGACAGGCCGACGGTTTCTAACAAATCGCCGACACGCTGGCGCAGCGCGGTGGACTTGAGCCCGGGGTGGCGTTGTTGCAGGGCCTCGGCCAGGGTGGAAAACACGGTGAGCCGCGGGTTGAGCGAGGCGTAGGGGTCTTGGAAGACCATTTGGAAATCGAGCCGCTGCTGGCGGATTTCGCAGCGCGGCAGGGCTGTTAGATCGGTGCCGCCGAGAATCACGCGGCCGCTGTCCGGCAG
>CAXNHR010000155.1:0-4412 GCA_964202135.1 Luteolibacter sp.
TCCTTGGCCACCGTGGCGACGAAGGCCTTGGGATAAAGTGCGCTCAGGCGTTTGAGCAATTGCTCATCGGTCAGCGGGGCTTTGGGTCGCGGCGTGATTTCCAGCAGCAGGTGGAAATGGTTGCCCATCACGCAGTAGGCCAGCACCCGGCAGCCGGAGAAGTTCTCCATCATGCGCATGTGGATGCGGAACTGCTCCTTGTCCTCCGGGCCGAAGGCCAGGCGCTTGTCCACCACCCTTGCCATACAGTGGTAAATCGCCGGCTTCGTCTCCGAATCCGCCCACGGAACAATCCATCGCGCACGTGCCATGGACGGAACAAACCCAACTCCCGCCAACGCCGCAAGCACGAAATTTATAATTTCTGTCTTTTACAATAAGAACACGCCACCGTACGCACCATGCTCGGCCTTACCTGCCGCGATGCTTTACTCTCCCTCGCTTACTCTCCCTCGCTTGATCTCCGTGGTATTGTGAGCGGCGGATTTTTTGATCGCTGCCGAACGGCCGACTGGCTATGGAGGCATGAGCTGCGGCATTTCCGCATGCCATCACACCATGAAACTCGCGCTGATTGCCATCGTCACCGGACTTGCCGCAGGCTTGCTGGGCGCACTCTGCGGTGTGGGCGGCGGCATCGTGATGGTGCCGGCATTCGTCGCGCTGCTCGGCCTGGAACACAAGCAGGCGGTAGCCACTTCGATGGCGGTCATCATCCTCACCGCCATCGCCGCCACCCTCAACAACACCCGCGCCAACAACTTGATCGATTGGAAAATCGTGCTCATCGTCGGCGCGGCCTCGGCGGTGGCCGCGTGGTTCGGCAGCGATCTGATGCGGAGCCTCAGCAACCAGACGCTCACCCGCATCTTTGGTGCGCTGCTATTGCTCTTCGGGCTGCGGATGTTGTGGAAGGCGTAAGTTTCCCATCATCTAACAAATCAGGAATCCGCCATCGTCCAATCTGGCCTTGTCGGGCAGCGGCAGGCCCTGCGGCGGAGCGGCCGGCCCGTGGACGTGATGATCCAGCATGAACCAGCCGGGCAGCAGCCTGCCCCATGATTGCGGTTTGTGGCCGGGCTGCGGTTCGAGTCCCTCGGCCGTGGACTGCGGCGGGTGCGGCATCGACATGGCGACCACCACTCCATCGACTGCAAGGCACGGGCAATGGGACAAACCGGCGCGTTCGAGCGGCTTGAGGGCTTCGGCACCGAAGTCGTAAAACACAAGATCGGCGGCAGTAATTTGCGAGTAGTTGATTTCATGGCGCACCAGGTCGCCGCCCACCCAGACCGCATCGTGATCGCCATCAAACTGCTCGCTCAGAACCAGCGGCGCACGGAACAACGCGGCAAATGCCGCGGTGAGGCCGGGGATTTGGGTGATGAGCGGATCGTTTGCCAGCATGTGGAAACTCCTGCGGCGGGGCAGCGCGTTGATCATGCCGATCTGGTGGCCGTTGGCCCACCACCTGCGGCGCCGCACCGGATCCGCGATTCGGAATGCGGCGGTGGCCGGATTTTTCGCGCGCGGCTGGATGATGGCCCACAAGCGTCCGGAGTAGCGCCGCCTGATGGCCAGTGCGGAGGCGGTGTGGATGCCATGCCTCACGCTGGCCGCACTCGCCAGCGAGGGGTCGAGCACTTCGCCATATGCGACCACCAAGCCTTTGACCGAACCATGTGGAAACTTGTGGAAGAAACGGTTGCGCTCGAAGGAAAACACCGAGCCCCATGAGCCGTCGCACCACACCGGAATGAGCGGATGGCCGGCTTTTTTGGCGATCAACTCAAAGCCGCGCTGAAGCGTGCACAGCGTGCCGGTGCGCGTGAGCTGGCCCTCGGGGAAAAGACAGACCACCTCGCCATCCTGCAGCGAGCGGATGATGATGCGGATGGCTTCCAGCGGTTGCTCGCGGCGGATGTTCACGGTGGCGAAGATGCTGGTAAAGGCGCGGATCGCGCGGTTGGCGGTAAAGGCCTCATCCATCACGAAACGCACCGGCCGCGGGCAGGCGGCGGTGAGGAAGAACGCATCCGCGAAGGTGACGTGATTGGGCAGCAGAAGCACGCCGCCCTTCGCCGGGATGCGCTCCGGATGCACCGTGCGGATTCGATAGATGGCGCGGATCAATGCAGCGCCGATCACCCGGATGAAGTCCGCCGGCAGCATGCGGATGATCAGCACCGTGGCCACCAGACAGGCCGCGGAAATAAAAATCATCTGCATCCGGAAACTGTCGGAAGCCGCCATCCCAAGCGCCTTGGAGAGGACACCGAATGCGACGATGAACACCACGGCGAGAATGCCGGCCAGGCAGTCCTGAAGGTTCACCGCGGCCTGCAACTCACCGCGTTTGGCCGGCGGATAATGATCCTGCATCCAGGCGTTGAGCGGTGCCAGAAACACCGCCGAGGAATACGCCAGCACGCCGAGGACTGTTAGAAACAAAGCCTCGTGCGGCGAGAGACAGATGAAGGATATGGGATTGGTTTCCAACAGGCTCAGGTAGCGGACCGCCGTGCCGGTGGGGCAGAATGCCAGCGCCAGCGCGCTGAGCGTCATCACCAGTCCGGCCAACGGCACCCAGCCGAGTTCGATGCGCCGCCGAAGCAGGAACGAAGCATGGCCGAAACCCACCGCCATTCCCAAAGAGGCCGCCGCCATGAACATCGATGACAAGGTGCCGAAACCCTCGCCACCACCGGTGATTTCCTTGGCCAGCTTCACCGACCACAGGTTGATGAAACCACCGAAGCCCCAGAAAAACGCCACACCAAGAGCCGCGCGGCGCAGCGGCGCGTCGCGCCACAACTCCGCCAAGTGCACAAAGTGACTGCCCAAAACCCTGGCACTGAATTTTTCGCCGCCCTGCGCCGGCACCCGCGGGATGATCCACGCCAGCAACAGCGCCGGCACGGCGCAGAGCGTGAGCACCAGCAGCGGGCCGAGAGCCGCCCGCCATGCCTGCGCCGGATCGCCGCCGAGCGCGTGGTAGCGGTGGTCGAACAACCAACCGGCGATGATCTGGCCGACCAGGATCGCCAGCATTGCCATCATCTGTTGGATGGCGCTGGCGAAACCAAGATGCCGCGAGCCTATCAGTTCCTTGTTGATGCCGATTTTCGCCGGACTGAAAAACGCCGACTGCAGCGCCAGCATGAAAAACCCGAACAAGGCCAGCGGCAGGCTTTTCATCCACACCGCGCCGCAAATCCAAATCAAGACCAGCAACTGCAGCACCGCGGTGGCAAACATCACATCGCGCTTGGAAAAACGGTCGCTCAACCAACCCGCCAGCGGAGCGAACAGCACGAAGGGCAGCGTGATCATCAGTCCCGCCGCCGACTCCACCGCCAGCGTCGCACCGCCGCCCAGCGGCATGGTATAGGCCACCGCCCCGGCCAGCGGGATCAGGATGAACTGCGCCATCTTGTCGTTGAAGGCATTCTGCGTCTGCTGGACGATCATGCTCCAGTAGCCCACCCACTGGTGGCGCGTGGGTTCAAATGCCTGCGGATCATCGTTCATCCGCGCGGAGACTAGAGGCAGGATTCTGAAATGGGTATTCTAAATTCTCACTTCAATCCAGCCAGCTTGCAGGCGCGCTTGTAATGGAGCGGGTCCACCGGGGTGATCGAAAGCCGGGTGCCGCGCTGGCAGACCATCATTTCCGAAAGCACGGGGTCCGCCTTGAGCGCATCCAGAGGCAGGATTTCCGCGAGCTTTCCGACGAACTCGAAATCCACCAGCCACCAACGCGGATTGTCGCGGGTGGCCTTGGGATCGTGGTATTCGCTTTGCGGATCGAACTGCGTCTCATCCGGATAAGGATCTCCGGCGACCCTGGCGATGCCGGCGATGCCGGGCGGCTTGGCGTTGGAATGATAAAACAGGGCGAGGTCGCCGGGTTTCATCTCCTTCCACATGAAATTTCGCGCCTGATAGTTTCTAACCCCCGACCAAGGCTCGCGTTTGACCTTGGCGAGGTCGTCGATGGAGAAAACATCCGGCTCGGACTTGATCAGCCAGTGGCGCATGGGAAATCAGGCGATGGCGCGTTCGAGTTCCGGCTTGATGGATGGCAGCGGCAGGTGCTCGGGGCCGAGTTCGACGCCCTTCATGGCGCGGAGGTCGGCCTCGATGGCTTCCAGCACGTCGAGTTCCGGACGGAACTCCGCAGCGTGGTAGGAACTTCTCACCAGCGGACCGCTTGCCACGTGGCGGAAGCCTTTTTCCAAGGCGATCTGCTTGTATTCATTGAAAGCGTCCGGAGTGATGAACTCGACGACCGGCAGGTGTTTTGGCGTCGGGCGCAGGTATTGGCCGAGCGTGAGCACGGTCACGTCGTGGGCGCGGAGGTCGTCGAAGGCGCGCAGCACTTCCTCGCGGCGCTCGCCGAGGCCGAGCAT
>CAXNHR010000156.1:0-4401 GCA_964202135.1 Luteolibacter sp.
CGCAAGGGCCAGTATGACAAGGCCGAGTATGAAACCGCCCTCGCCTGGGTCAAAAAACACTGCAAGGAAGGCAAGGATTACAACTCGCCGCAAACCACCCGCTCGCGCGAACAACTCGATACCGAGTGGGAGGACAGCGTGAAAATGGCACTCATCGCCCGCGACTTGATGGTCGGAAATCCGGTGCTCAAGAAAATGAAACTTGGCGAGCAGGCACACGGCCACAATGCCATCGCCGCTGGTTTTCAAGGCCAGCGCCAGTGGACCGACCACTTCCCCAACGGCGACTTCATGGAGGCCATCCTCAACTCGTCGTTCGATTGGAACGGCAAGCGCGCGCCCTACATCGTCGCCACCGAAAACGACGCGCTCAACGGCGCGGGCATGCTTTTCGGCTGGCTTCTCACCAACACCGCGCAGATTTTCGCAGACCTCCGCACCTACTGGAGCCTCGAGGCAATCGAAAAAGCCAGCGGCCGGAAAGTGGAACACCCGCTCGTCGGCGATGGCATTCTGCATCTCATCAACTCCGGCCCGGCCGCGCTCGATGGCACCGGCGAGCAGACCAAAAAGGGCCAGCCCGTGATGAAGCCCTTCTGGGAGATTTCCGACGCGGAAGTGAAGAAGTGTCTCAAGGCCACCACCTGGCATCCATCCATCACCGAGTATTTCCCCGGCGGCGGCTGGAGCACCCGCTTCCGCACCAAGGGCGGCATGCCCGCCACGATGATCCGCCTCAACCTCGTCGATGGCCTCGGCCCCGCGCTGCAAATCGCCGAAGGTCACACCATTGACCTGCCGGATGATGTGCACGACGCGCTCGACCAACGCACCAACCCGACATGGCCGACCACTTGGTTTGCGCCGATTCTAACAGGAGAAGGCGCCTTCCGCAGCGCCTACGAGGTGATGAACAATTGGGGCGCCAACCACTGCGTGATGACCTGCGGCCACGTCGGCCATTTGTATCTCACGCTCGCCTCGATGCTGCGCATCCCGGTTTACATGCACAACGTCGGCGAAGAGCGCGTGTTCCGGCCCAGCGCCTGGCGCGCCTTCGGCACCGCCGATCTGGAAGCCGCGGATTTCCGCGCCTGTCAGAACTACGGCCCGCTCTACGGCAAGGTCTGAAAAAACCGCGCGGCGCGGGACTTATGTGAAAACCCGCGCCGCCACCTGCCGCAGCCCGTCGAGCGTGATGTCGGGATCGACCACGTCGATCTCGCTCACGCCGCGGGCGATCAACGCCGCATCACCACCGGTTGCGATGATTTTGGGCGTGCCGCCGAGTTCCAGTCGGATGCGGGTGATGATTTCCTTCACCAAGCCGCGGTAGCCGAACACCGCGCCCGCCTGCATCGCTTGCACCGTGGATTTTCCAATCGCCGAAACCGGTTCCTCCAGTTCGATCACCGGCAGCAGCGCGGTTTTTCCCGGGAGATAGGCGGACATCGCTCCGAGCCCGGGCGCGATCACACCGCCGCAATACGCGGGCTCCGCGGAAATGACATCAAAGGTCACCGCCGTGCCGAAGTCGATGATGATGGCCGGCGCACCATGGCGGGTCAGCACCCCGGCGGCATTCGCCAAACGGTCCGCGCCGATTTGCGCCGGCAACGGGTAATCGATCCCCATGCCCAGCGGACTTTTTTGGCCAAGAAAATGAACCGGGCAGTGAGGTTCGAAAAATTCCTTGAGCACGGCAGCCTTGTTAGGAACCACCGAACAGATGATGGCCGCGGAGTATTCCACACCGCTCATGACCTCCGCGAGTGATTCGAGGGAAACCTCCGCCGTCGGCAAAACGCCGCGCCATGCTCCGAGTTCTTCGGCATCTCCGAGCGCGAATTTGGTGCGGGTATTGGAGTTATCGACAAGTAGCCAGGCCATGGTTTACCAGCGGGATGTGGTGAAATATTCGAGATTGGAACGCCCCAGGCGCGGCATTCCTGAGTTTGACTTGATGACTAGCGTGCCATCGTTGATCCGCAGTTTGAGCGGATCTTCGAGATCGGCGGATTCGAGCCAGAACTTGAACCACAAGTCGGTGGTTTCGCCACCCGTCTTGCCACCGAGCGTGGTGTCCGCCGGTTCCAGTTCCCTGCCGGCCGAAGTGACAAGACGGACGGGTTTCATCAAATCATGAGTCTGGCCGGGCGTGACCTTGAGGTGCGCATCCAGCCAGTAAAACGATGCGTCATTTCTCACTTGGGCACCCGCCACCTTGCAGCGGGCCGCCGGATCCACGCCCCACGCGTAAGGACGCAGCCAGCTCCACGCGGCGAATCCCGCGGCAACCAGCAGGGTGACGATCAGAAAGATACGCAAGGTCGGACGCTTCACGCGCACAGGGGAAACCAGCGGAGCCACGCCTGCAAACGAAAACGGGCGGACCGTTGCCGGTCCGCCCGCTGGGGGGGATTGAGGAGACCTCAATGTTCGTAGCCTTCTTCGCCGTGTTCGCTGATGTCGAGGCCGACGGTCTCCACTTCAGCAGAAGGACGGAGGCCAATGACTGCCTTGACGACCATGGCGATCACGGTGGTTCCGACGATCGAGATGACCAGCGTGATGGCTACTGCCGTGAGTTGGGCCATGATCAGGCCGCCGTTACCGGCTTCCAGGGATTTGGCGAGGCCATTGGTTGCGGCATAAGTGTTGACTGAGGTGAGGTTTCCGTTGACTTCGCTGGTGGCGAGAACACCGGTGAGGATGGCGCCCAGCGTGCCGCCAACGGCGTGGACGCCGAAGGTATCGAGAGCGTCATCGTAACCAACCGCCTTCTTCACATACATCACGAAGATGTAAGGGACGATGGCGGCCAGCACGCCGATGATGATCGCGCCGGTGGCATCCACAAATCCGCAGGCGGGGGTGATCACGACCAGGCCGGCCACAACACCCGAGCAAATGCCGAGGATCGACGCCTGGCCTTTGATGATTTTTTCAATGAGTCCCCATACGAAGCCTGCGGTGGCCGCGGCGAGCGTGGTGGTCATGAAGGCATTGGACGAAATTCCGTCGGCAGAGAGCGCGGAACCGGCGTTGAAGCCATACCAGCCAACCCAGAGCATTCCGGTGCCGACCATACAAAGCACCATGCTGTGGGGGGACATTTTTTCCTTACCGAAGCCAAGGCGCTTGCCGAGGATGATGCAGAGCACGAGCGCGCTCCAGCCGGAAGTCATGTGAACCACGGTTCCGCCGGCGAAGTCGATGGCGGTGATTTTCGCAGCACCGTTCCAGACACCGTTCATCAGGCCGGTAACACCCCAGACCATGTGGGCCATGGGGATGTAGATCACGAACATCCAGATGAAGATGAAAAGCATGATGGAAGTGAATTTCATGCGTTCCGCGATCGCACCGATGATCAGGGCCGGCGTGATGATGGCGAACATGAGCTGATACATCGCGAAAACATTTTGCGAAACCCAGTAACAGTAATCGGTGTTCGGGGCACTGGTCACACCTTTAAGGAAGAAGAACTCGGTGCCTCCGAGAAATGGCTCAAGGGCAGTCCCTGTGAAGCTCTTGCCGAACACCAAGCTGTATCCGACGGCCCACCAAAGGATGGTAACCATGCCGGCGCAGCCAAGACATTGTGCGAGGACGCTGAGGACGTTCTTTCTGCGAACCAAGCCGCCGTAGAAGAGAGCCAAACCGGGAAGCGTCATGAACAACACCAAGGCGGCGCAGGTCATCAACCATCCGTTGTGGCCCGGACCGGGAACCCCCCCGACTTTGGATGTCCAAGTGCTGTCGCCGGATCCGCCGACGCCCACATTGCCAAAGTAGCTTTCCAAGTCAGCCAACCGCTGCTCCACCGATGCGTCGGCCGGAGCGGCAGGAGCGGCCGCTGCTTCGGTTGGCGGCGATGTCGCCGCATCCTGCCCGTAAGCGGGAGTTGCCATTGGTATAGCGGCGAATGCAATCGCCGCGGCCGCAAGGGCCCGCACTTTCATTAGGTATCGACTGGTCATGGTGTTCAGGGTTGATCTGATGGTTGAATGCTTGATCCCGGAAATTCCTTTTTCCAAGGGCAGCAAGCCGCCAAAAGCAAACGCCGTGCCAACTTTCTTTTCCCACAAAATTCCCCGTGCTCCGTTTGGTTTGTTATCGAACTTCTCCCAAAAAAATCCGATTCCCTCTTGCCAAGCCCGTTGGTCGCCGTTAGTCAAACGCCCTGCGGAGCCGCGCCCCGTGCAAAATAAAGCTGGACAGATCTTACGGAAAAGCGAAGTATTCGCTCCAACGGAGAGCTTCCAGCTGTCAATTGGCACGCGGGATGCTAATTCCGAGACGCTCCTGTCTGTTCCACTACCGGCGCAGCCAAGGACGCAAGCAGCAACCGAAAACCAACATAACACTATGCAAAACTACTGCAAAACCATTGGCGCC
>CAXNHR010000157.1:0-4350 GCA_964202135.1 Luteolibacter sp.
GCGGTGTGGGGGGATGAGAAAACCAGGCCGAGCCCCTGCATGCGCTCGGTTTCCGCAGTGGTCACCTTGTCCGAGCCGCCGACCTTGTGGCCCATGCCTAACAGAAGCAGCGCGAGCCCGCTCATGCCGGATCCGGCCACGCCGATGAGGTGGATGCGCAGCGGGGTGGCGCGGTCGGTGAGGCGCTGGCTGAGTTCGGTCATGATGGCTGGAGAGTGGCTTCGATGGCGGCGCAGACCCGCTCCGCGGCGTCGGGGATGGCGAGTGCGCGGGCGGCTTTTGCCATGCGTTTGTAAGTTGGCAAGTCCCGGAGGATGGCGGTGGCCATGGAAGCGAGTTTTTCCGCATCGAGATCGCGTTCCTGAACGAGCTCGGCGGCACCCGCGTTGGCGAAAACCTCGGCGTTGCGCGTCTGATGGTCGTCCGACGCGTAAGGGTATGGCACCAGGATCGACGGCTGCCCGCAGATCGCGATTTCGGTGAGGCTGGAGGCACCGGCCCGCGCGATGACCAGATCCGCCATGGCGTAAGCGGCCGGCATTTGATCGCAGAAACCGAGCACCTTGTGGTTCGCGCGGCCATTGGCGATTTGTGAAACACGCTCGAAATCCAGTGCTCCGGCGATGTGCAGGACCTGGGTGTCCGGCGGCAGTTTGCCGGCGGCCTCGGCGCTCAGCTCATTGAGTCGCCGCGCGCCTTGGCTGCCGCCGGTGACGAGAATGGTGGTCTTTCTCGGGTCGAGCCCGAACGAAGCGGCGGCCTGTTCGCGGTCCGGCAAGTGCATGATTTCCGGGCGGACAGGTGTGCCGGTAGTCACCGTTTCACGGTTCGGGAAAAACGCCTTCGCCGCACCTAGCCCGAGGAAAACCTGGGTGCAAAACCGGCTGGTCAGCACATTGGCGCGGCCGGGCCGGGCATTGGAGTCATGGATGAAGGTTTTGAGCCCGAGTTTGTGGCCGGCATAGACCGGCGGCAACGACGTGAAGCCGCCCATGCCGAGCACGGCATCCGCGCCGAAATTACGGATGATCTTTTTGCAGTGGCTGATGGAACCCCAGGTTTTCCACAGGAATGGCAGCATCCGCGGCGAGAGCGTGGGTGGTTTTGCCACGGCGGGCATCGTCTCAAAACGCAGGTGCGGGTATTTCGCCGAGGCCTCGGCATCCACCTTCTTTTCAGAAATCAGCAGCAGCACCTCGTGGCCGCGCGCCCGCAGGGCTTCCGCCACGGCGATTCCGGGAAACAAGTGGCCGCCGGTGCCGCCGCAGGCGATGAGGATTTTCAGGGATTTCGACACGCGAGAAAGAGGAAAAGAACAGATCGCAATCTACACGCAAAAGCCCGCTGCGTGTCTTGCGGGCGGGATTTAAACAAATCTTAATAATCCGGCAATCCTCAAAGCATTGCGGAAAAAGATTCCCGGAGATTTTACCAAACGTCCGCGTGTCGCGTCAGTGTCACTGCCAGTTTAGCCGGAAAAACATTGCCGGGGCGCTTCCGGGATCGAGCGTCGTGGTCAGGTCGCTGTTGGTGGCGGGGATCACGGGCTGGAGCACGTTGGTCCATGAGCCGGTGGCGAGAGTGGTGGATTGCTGCAATTTCCACTCACTGGCCCAGGTGGGCCAGCGCAACCGGAGCTGGTTTGTATCCACGGCTTCCAGATGAACGGCGGGCATCACTTCCGGCGGGCCGCCCTGCATGGCATCGAGCATGGCGAGGATCGGAAACAGGGAGGCGGATTCCATGATCATGCCTTCAGTCATGCGGTAGGAGCTTTGATTGGTGCCATCCGCGTATTCGGCGAGCAGGGTGTTGTTGAGACTGGTGCCGAAGCGCATGTATCCGGGCTGAACCATGCCGATGCTGTCTTCCCGGGTGCGCCCGTGGCCTGGCATGGCATTCCAGTTTCCGAAGCCCATCACAAATGAAGTGCTGAAGGGATTGAGGCCGGTATGGTGGTCGTAGAGCTTGCTGGCCCGCGGCAGGCATTCGTTGCGGAGATTGGGAAATGCCTGGGCCACGAGCAGGTGCCGCAGGATGAGGAAACTGTGGGCCACGTTGGCTCCGAAACCTTGGTTCACCGTCGTGTTGGGGATGCCCCATGGCAGGAAAACGAACTTGTTGGCCCAGGCGGCGCGCCAATTGTTCACTTCGGTATCGATCTTGGTGGCCATCGCCGGGCTCGATGCGAACGGCCGGTGTCGACATAGCGCAATGAGCGACTGGCTGGTTTCCAATTCCCAGACGCCATTGTTATCCACTTCGCCGGGAAACGGGGTGGTGATTCCCACAAATGCCGGGACTGTGTTGAACCAGCCATTGGTGATCATGTTTTCCGCGAAGCTGCGATAAGCCGTGTTACCAGTGGCGCGGAAGAGTTCCACGGCGGCGCAAAGCACGCCACCGGAACTGCCGCGGAAGGAGAGTTCCTCCGGACCTTGGAAATTGGCGTCGGTGTTGTTGGCGAGCACGTAGGTCCAGCCGGTCTGGGCGGCGGCGAGCGCGGGATCCGGATCGCTAGCGCCTGCGCCGCCATCGCGAGGGCGGCGACCGCCCGCGCCGTGGTGCCGGTGTAGGTGTTCACGTTCCAAACATAGGTGTAGGATGCGCCGTTGGTGGCGTCCTTGACCTTGCCCACCGGCCAACTGCCGTTGGTGCTATGGGTTTCTGACAAGAAATCGACACCGAATTGCAGCTGGCCCAGCAACCCGGCGCGCGCCGCCGGATCGGGCGTGGCCTGGTAGCCGAGGACCATGTAGCCCAGCGTGGTGGCGTCGCGCGCCACCTTGGCATCACGGGAACTAGCGTCATACCAGCCCTTGGTCAGGGTGAAGTTTCCGCCCGTCGGCACATAGAGCGTGGTGTTGCCGCTGAGCTGCACGGAGACGTTGGGCAGCGTTTCGGGCTCGGTGATGGAGTTCCAGCGCCAGAAGCCCTCGAGCATGTTCTGAACGGTGACGATGCCGTTGTCGCCGCGCACCCGGCGATAGACGTCATTGGCGATTTCAAACGGTTTGGAGTAGCTGCCGAAGGAGCTGTTCACGGTCAGGGTGTAGTTTCCCGGAGCGGTCAGTGCCGTGAGGTTGGCGGAGCAAGTGGCAAGGCTGTATTTCAACTCCTGACCGGCGCTGCCGTTCATTCGGACCATCGTTCCGGAAATTGACTGCGGCCCGCTGACGCTGAAGGTGGGAGTGAAGGTGGAGTTTTCGGTGAGGGAGAGCACCGCGAACTTGGGTGCGCGGGGCGACCAGCCAGTCTGCGGCAGGGCGATGCTGTTGATTGGCAAGGGGCGGGCGACTTCAATCTGCCAGCATTGATTGATGTTGGCCGCGTTAAATGTGCTCTCGGGAATCTGGTTCCAAACCGAACTCGGATACGGATAGAGCGGGTCTTCAACTCCGGTGAGCATTTTGCCGGTGTCCTTGACCTGCAGCCCGGTCCAGACGCCGTCTAGCTCAATGGGTTTCCAGAGCTGGTTGTCCGTGCCGTTCCAAGCGAGCGTATCGGCGAAGCGCGGCTGCAGTGGTTTGTTTCTCTCCTTGGGTGGTTGATACATGGTCAGCACCTCGTCGGCGGGACTGGCATCACAGATGATTTTGTAGTAGCCATCGGCGACATGCTCGAAACGCCAGAGCTGGATTCTCCGTTCGAAAAACCGGTGCATCGAGACCGCGTAAGGCTCGGTGCCCCAGAGTCGCTCCCCGGTGAGCGTGATGCCGTTGCAGCCGCGTGCCTCGAGCCGGTAAACTTCAGCCGGATCCGGCGTGAAAGGGCGCGCCGCCGCAGGGAGCAATGACGCGGCACCTGCCAGCACTTAGGCCAGCGGTGCCTTGAGGATGCGACGTGACAAAGGCCGACCTCTGGGAATGTTTTTCATCATGGGTTGGGGGCGGAAAACTAGGCTTAAAGCAGTAAATGTCAACCGGACCATCGGATTTTGATTTGTGAAAAAACACCGGTATTTCGCTCATATCAACCCGCATCCATCGGGCCGTCACGGAGAGCGGTCGTCCGCTTGCCGGGGCTGAGGGTGTGCTCTCCGTGAAAGAAGCGGGCGATGCACTCCGCGTGGTGCCGGACGCCGACGAGAATCTCTTCGAGGCGAGGGGATGGGGTTCCGGAAATCGGAAAACCGTTCACATCAGCCGCTTGACGGTTCAATCAATCCCCGCCCGCAAATCCCGTGCGCTCCACAGCAGATCCGCCGCGCCACCCGCCGCCTTGCCGCGCAGCCGGCGTGCGCCGCTCTGGCGTTTCGGCCCGAAGCGATCCCGGCATTGCTCGAACAAGCCGTCCACAAACGCCCGGCTGCCGATCGCAGCGCCATCCGTGAAATAACGAACCTTCCAA
>CAXNHR010000158.1:0-4347 GCA_964202135.1 Luteolibacter sp.
CAGTCACCGCCGCGGCGGAATGCGCGGAAGGTGATTTGATAGATTTGATTTTCCTTCAGGCCCTTGATCGTTTGCCTCAAGCCGCCCGCGTCCAGGATGTGGAGGGCCTTTGCCGGGGCTTTGACGAATTCAGCAGGAACATCCGCCCCCGGAATCGGGGTGCGGATTTTCTCCCATCCGGGAATGGCTCCTTGGGCATCGCCTTGGAAGGTGCCGTTTTGAATGAGATCGGCGGCTGGAAGGAAAGCTGCGGAAAGGAGCAGGGCGAGGAGTGGGAGGATTTTGGTTTTCATGTGGATGAACGGGAATGCATTTTTACAGCGGGGGCCTTTCGGCGTTTGGGCATGCACGGGTGAACCGAGCGACACCGTGGGGGTGGGCATCTTGCAGAGTGTGGCATTCATAGGTTGGCAATCTACGTGATCTGCCGTCCGCCGCTATCACGTGAACGCCAATTTGCAGGACAATTCCGCCAACCGGGCTCACCCGTGCGCGGGCGGGGCACCGCAGCAAACGCCGACGATCCGCACAACGAGAGATATTTCGAAACCAAGCGCACCCGGATGGGCCACACACTGTGACTCCCACGGGATGCGATTTCTCATCCGAACAATTCCCGGCACAACATGCATGATTCTCCATCACAGCCGCGAGCGGTGCAGTGTTCGCGGCCGTAGAAGATGATCTGGAGGTGAAGCTTGTTCCATGACTCGCGCGGGAAGAGTTTTTTCAAATCGCGCTCGACCTGTTCGACGTTTTTGCCGGGGCTGAGTTTCCAGCGTTTGGCGAGACGGTGGATGTGGGTGTCCACTGGAAACGCGGGCACGCCGAAGGCTTGGGCCATCACCACGGACGCCGTCTTGTGTCCGACGCCGGGCAGCGCCTCCAACGCCGCGAAGTCGGCGGGAACTTCTCCGCCGTGTTGCTCGACAAGGATTTTCGAGAGCCCGGAAATCGCGACGGACTTGCGCGGCGAGAGACCGCAGGGGCGGATGATTTCGCGGATTCGCTCGACTGGAACTTTCATCATCACGTGCGGGTTGTCGGCCAGCGCGAAGAGGGCGGGCGTGACCAGGTTGACGCGGACATCGGTGCATTGCGCGGAGAGCAGCACGGCGACGAGCAGCGTGTAGGCGTCCGTGTGGTCGAGCGGGATGGGCGTTTCCGGGTAGAGTTCGTCCAACCGGCGGTGGACGTGCCGGGCGCGTTCTTGCTTGAGCATGGCGCGCAGTGTTTCCTGCCGCGGATGCCGTGAAAAGCGCGGAAATCGCAAGCTGTTCCGCGTGCTTGTGGCAGGGCCGCCCGAAGGTTAAATTCAAGCCCATGCGGAAATGGTGTTTGCTGCTCATCCTGCTGGCGTTGCTCGCCGGCGGGTTTGCGTGGTGGTTTCGCGCGCCGTTACTGGCATGGTATCGCAGCGCTGGCGGAACGTTGGAAATGGGCGTGCGCAAATCCCCGCAGCCGGATCCACAGACGTATGCGGTGCTGATTTCAGAACTGCAACGCTGGCGGGATGAACTTGCCGCCCGCCACCAACGCGCGCGCAGCGACAGCGAACGCGCCGCCGTCGAGCGCGATGCCCGCGTGATTCTCGAAGTGGCGTTGCCGGATATGATGCGCTGCTGGCTTGGCACTCCCTATGATTTCAACGGCACCGCCGCCAAGCCTGGCGCCGGCCGGATCGCCTGCGGTTATTATGTGGCCACCGTGCTGATGGATGCGGGCTTCCGGGTGGACCGCTATCAACTCGCCAAACAGCCATCGGAAAACATCCTGCGCTCGTTTCTCGAAAAGGACGCGTGCCGCCTGACGGTCGGCAAACCTTATGATGCCTTCGCCGCCGATCTCGGCCAGTCGGAGCCCGGCATCTATCTGATAGGGTTGGATACCCATGTGGCCTTTGCCATACCGGAAGGCGGCGGGGCTTTCCGTTTCATCCACGCCTCCGGCTCGCGGCCGTGGAGCGTGGTGGACGAGGACCGCGACGAGGCCCTCGTCCTGCAACGCTCGAACTGGCGGATGCTCGGCAATCTAACAGCCGACCCCGGGGTGATCCGGCGTTGGCTCAAGGCGGAGAAGATCCTTGTGCGTGGTTCCTGAAATCCATGAACACTCGAATTGTGGATACTTCTGCCTGATGGTTCGGCAGACCGGAGCGTCGGGCCTGATCGAAGGCAAAAAACAAGAATCAGGGATTTTCCGCCAATCCGCTCTTTGACCCAGCGCATCATCGATTGCTGAAGCCGGACCAACAGGTTCTAAGACACATACGACAGCGGGAACACCCAGCCGTCGGTTTCGATGAAATCCCGCGTCACCGCCAGATCTTTCGGGATTGGAAGCTCCGGCAAGTCACCCGCGCTGACTATCGGCGGTTCGCGGGACGCCACCCGTTTCCATCCGGTCATCGAGGAAAAAGGTCGTCGTATATTTCAGCCCGCACCGCGAATACCACACCTTGCGTCAAATCTCCGACCTCCCACGCCTGCTCGCGGAATGCCCGCGCGAGGCCATGGATGAGTTCGAGGCGAAGATTGATCTCTCATCCAGAATCGCGCCAAGAGCGTTTGCCGGATGAGCGCGGAGGCGTTTGAAAAATTCCGCATCCAGCGGCTGTCAGACCTGCTTGAGCTTGCTGGCATGCTCGGGTTCGAGCTTAAGGTAGGCTTTGACGAGTTCCTCGAAGAAATCGCCTTTTTGTTTTTCCGAAAAATTCCGCCATTTGGCTTGGATATCCGGCCATGAGATGTAGCCGCGTATCGCGCGGATCAGGTCCGTGCTTGCCCTTGTCATGGCGTGTGAGGATTTCTAAAAGCGGATCAACCCGATGATTGCGGCTCCGGATTTCCTGCCAGATCCGGAGCCGGGCTGCAAACCAAGGCTTTTCGGATTTTACCTCTGGGCGGCGTGTGTGTTAGGACGAGCGCGTGAAAACGCCCGATTGCCCAGAGGTTCCGCAGCACGATGAGGAACACGAGATCACCGAGGAGGAGGCCCGCAAGCTGGAACTCTTCGAGCTGGAAACCGATGACCGCACTCTGCTTTCGGGGCCCACCTCGCGACTGCGCAACCTGATGACGCTGTTCCGCGTGGGCAGGGATTTTCTAACAGCATTCCGCGCGCTGCACTTCGCAGGTCCCTGCGTCACGATCTTCGGTTCGGCGCGGGTGAAACCCGGCACGCGCTACTACGAGATGGCGCGTCAAATGGGCGCGGCCTGCGCCCGGCTTGGCTTCACGGTGATGACCGGCGGCGGCCCCGGCATCATGCAGGCCGGAAACCAGGGGGCCCATGAGATCGGCGGACGCTCGATCGGAATCAACATCGAGCTGCCCTTCGAGCAGGAACTCAACCCCTACGTCCAGCGGTCGATCACCATGCGCTATTTCTTCACCCGCAAGGTGGTGCTGGTGAAGTATTCCTACGCCTTCGTCGTCATGCCCGGCGGCGCGGGCACCATGGACGAGATGTTTGAAACGATGACGCTTATCCAGACCGGGAAACTGAAAGTTTTTCCGATCATCCTGATGGGCAAGGACTACTGGCAGCCGCTCATGGACTTCGTCCACCGCATGGCGGACGAGGGCATGATCAGTCCGGACGATCCCGAGTTAATTTTTTTCACCGACGACGTGGAGGAGGCGGCCGCTCATCTGCAGCGCCACGCGGTGCGCCAGTTCGGCCTGCGCAAGAAGCGCTCGCCACACCCCATCAAGGTACTCGGCGAGAAACCGCTCGCCCGTTAGACAATCAGCCCTTGGCGATGAAGAATCCGCGTTGTTTTTCCGTGATGGGCATACCGAGTTTTTCCATCACGGCGAGCATGTCTTCCCACACCTGGCGTTTGGTGGCATGGTCCGCACTGCTGCGCAGCAGATAACTCGGATGATAGGTCACCCGCAGCGGAACACCGCCGAAGTCATGCCATGATCCGCGCAGGCTGCCGACGGAGGCGGCGCTTCCCAACAGGCCTTCTGCGGCGGTGCCACCCAGTGCGATGATGCACTCCGGACGGACGATCTCCACCTCGGCGCGGATGAAGGGCAGGCATGAGGCCATTTCCTCGGTGCTGGGCTTGCGGTTGTTGGTCGTTTGACGAGGCGTGGCCGGGCGGAACTTGACGATGTTCGATATATAAACCTCGTCGCGCGCGAGCCCCATCGCCTTGAGGATGTCGGTGAGTTTCTGTCCCGCTGGGCCGACGAAGGGTTCGCGTTTCCGCTCTTCCTCATAGCCCGGTGCCTCTCCCACCAGCATGATCCGAGCGTCGGGATTTCCGGTCGCGAAAACCATGGTCTCGCGCAGCGTGCCCAGCGCGCGCGCGGGCTGCCAGGTTTCCGCCTGTTG
>CAXNHR010000159.1:0-4143 GCA_964202135.1 Luteolibacter sp.
TTGCGCCGCGTAGCGCCCGATGCGGCGGTGGCGCTCGTCGAGCTCCGGCGGCTGCACTTCCGAAAGCTCCGCGCCATGATCGATGAACCAGTCGATGTTGCGCACCGAAATGAGGCTGTCGCCATGCGTGCGCGGCATCTTCGGGTTGACCTGTGCGATCACCGTGCGCGCCGATTTCACCGCCGCCTTGATCACATCCACGCTCACGCCCAGCGAGCACTGGCCGTGCTTGTCCGGCGGGCTCACCTGGATCAAGGCCACATCGATCGGCAGTGGGCCTTCCGCAAACAAGGCGGGCACTTCCGACAAGGGACAAGGCGTGTAATCCGCCGTCCCGCGCTCGACCGCCTCACGCAGCGCACGCGTCAGGAAAAACGAGTTGGTCCGCAGCACCTGGTCGTAGCGCGGGTCGATCCACGGTGTCTCGCCCAGCCCGTGGATGTGCACCAGTTCGACATCCTTGAAACCGTCCGCCTGCCCGAGCATCGATTCCACCAAGGCCAGCGGCACCGCCGCACCGCCGCCGATGAACACCCGGCAGCCCGGACGGATCCACCGTGACCAATCGTTTTCCACCAGTGCCTTCATGCCGGTCACACTGGCAGATCCATTCGCCCCAGCCAAATCAAAAGCCCGCCGGGTATGCGCTGGTCCTTTACGGATCATGCGTGCGGCCGCACGGATAATCCGTAGGACGGTGCCCGGGAGTATTGGGAAATGATCCGGAAAATGATCCGGGAAATTCTTGCCAAGGTTCTGCCCGGCCAACATCGTTTCGCGGCCCAGTTTACCGAAATTTTCACGCACCATGTCCGCCGAATCCCTGCAAGCCGCGATCCGTGATGTGGTCGATTTTCCGAAACCCGGAATCATCTTCAAGGACATCACCCCCATCCTCGCCGATGGCATCCTTTTCCGCGAATCCATCTCCCTGCTCTGCGAGACTGCCGGCGGCGTGAAAATCGACAAGGTGGTGGGCATCGACGCCCGTGGCTTCATTTTCGCCGCCGCCGTGGCCGACCGCCTGGGCGCGGGTTTCGTGCCTGTTAGAAAGAAGGGCAAACTGCCGTGGAAAACCCGCCAGACCGCCTATGCGCTCGAATACGGCGAGTCCATTGTCGAGCTCCACGAGGATGCGGTCAAACCCGGCGAATCGATTCTGTTGGTGGATGATCTGCTGGCCACTGGCGGCACTGCGGCGGCGGCCGTGAAACTTCTCGATGAACTCGGTGCCAACATCATCGGCATTTCCGTGCTCATCGAGTTGGGGTTTCTCCAAGGCCGCGCGAAACTCGCGCCGCATCCGGTGAGCGCGATCATCTGTTATTGAACTCTTTGATCTTGTCGATGGCACGTTGGAGAAGATCGGCAGGAAAACGAGTGCGCTTGCCTTGCCAGAGCTTTTCTCCGCGAACTTTGATTCTCCGCGGCTCGCGTAATTATTTGAGGTATATGCCCTGCCAAAGGCATGGACATGCGAGGCCCGGCACTCAAGAATCGCGCGGCAGTTCAGAACTTGCTGACTCATCTCATTCGCCCCGGCGCTCACAGAGCGCCGCTACAATCATCTCATTCGCCTCGACGCTCATAGAGCGCCGCTACATTCTTCTCATTTCAGCGTCTCAGCTTTCCAGAATTTCAGCTTCTACCCCTATGTCCTGGCAATCCTACAATCAATCGCTCCTCCGCTACCCGCAACTCGGCTTTTCGCTCGATCTCTCGCTGATGGACATCGGGCCGGAGTTTTACAGCCGCATGGCTCCGAAAATCGACAAGGCTTTTGCCGACATCGCGGCGCTGGAAGCCGGTGCGATCGCCAATCCCGACGAAGGCCGGATGGTCGGCCACTACTGGCTGCGCAATCCGGATCTCGCGCCGACGCCGGAGTTGAAACAAGCGATCACTGGTCCGCTCGCGGATCTCAAGGCCTTCGCCGCGGAGGTGCATGCGGGCGAGGTGAAAGCTCCCAATGGTAAGCCCTTCAAGCAACTTTTGCTCATCGGCATCGGCGGTTCCGCGCTCGGGCCGCAACTTGTCGCCGAGGCCGTGGGCCAAAGCGCGAAACTGCCGATCTTCTTCTTCGACAACACCGACCCCGCAGGCATGGACGCGGTGATCGCGAATCTCGGCTCAGCCGGTCTCGGCGAGACTCTCGTGCTGGTCATTTCCAAATCCGGCGGCACACCGGAAACGCGCAATGGCATGCTGGAAGCCAAGGCGGCTTGGGAAAATGCGGGTCTTGATTTCGGCAAACACGCCGTAGCCGTCACGGGTGTAGGCTCGAAGCTCGATCAATTCGCCACGCAACAGAATTTCATCACCCGTTTTCCGATGGAGGACTGGGTGGGCGGCCGCACCTCGGTGCTTTCCACCGTGGGACTCGTGCCTGCCGCGCTGCAGGACATCGACATCGATCAGCTGTTAGCCGGAGCCGCCGCGATGGATGTGGAAACGCGCAAGCCGGATGTGAAAACCAACGCCGCGATGCAGCTCGCGCTCGCCTGGCATCATGGCTCGAATGGCAAGGGTGAGAAGGACATGGTGGTGCTGCCTTACAAGGACTCGTTGGTGCTGTTTTCCAAATACCTCCAGCAACTCATCATGGAGTCGATCGGCAAGGAGCTCGATCTGGATGGCAATACGGTCCACCAGGGCCTCGCCGTCTATGGCAACAAGGGCTCCACCGACCAACACGCCTACATCCAGCAACTCCGCGATGGCGTGAACAACTTCTTCGCCTGCTTCATCGAGGTGCGCAAAGGACGCGAGGGCAAGAGCATCGAGGTCGATCCCGGCACGACCACCGCAGACTACCTGCAAGGATTCTTCCGCGGCACGCGCAAGGCGCTGCACTCCGCCGGCCGCAATTCGCTCACGATCTCCATTCCGGAAGTCACGCCGTTCCAGCTTGGCCTGCTCATCGCGCTCTTCGAACGCGCGGTTTCGTTCTACGCCTCTTTGGTGAACATCAACGCCTATCATCAACCGGGCGTGGAAGCCGGGAAAAAAGCCGCAGGTGTGTTTCTTGAAACACTCAGCTCAGTGCGAAACAGCCTCACAGCGGACCTGAGGACCGCCTCCCAAATCGCCGCCGGTATCAGCGCCGATCCGGAGGATGTCTATCACTGCCTGAACCACCTCGCCGCCAATGGCCAGGCCGTGGCTACGCTTGGCGCGTCTCCGGCGCAAGACACCTTTTCTCTCTGACGTCGCCTCATGCCCAATCCAATGTTCCCGCGCCTGCTATCCTTGTTTCTAATGACCTGCCTGCCCGTGCTTGCGGACAACGCGGCGCTCGAAGCCTGGCTCAAGCGCCAATCGACTATCCGGACCATGGAAGTCGTCTTCGTCCAGGAGCGCAAGCTTCCCAGTCTCAAGCAGCCGGTCAGCACGCCCGGCAAGCTCGTGTTTGCCAAACCCGGCCGCGTCCGGTGGCAGCTTGGCGACCCCGTGGCCACCCTGGTGCTTTCCGATGGCACCACGATCACGATGATCGATTACGGCGCGAAAACCGCTCGCCGGATTCCGGCGGATTCGCCGCAGGCCGCGAGGTTCGGCATGCTCACCGGCGATGGGTTCCAGTCGGCGGAAAATTTCCACGCGATGTTTGAAATCTCCGCTCATCGGGTGGAGTCCGGCATCCATCAATACACTTTGCGGCCCAAGGAGCGCAAAACCCGCGCCCAGGTGCCATGGGTGTTCCTCGATATCGATCCAGCGGGCCATGAACTCCGCGCGATGGAACTCGAACTGAAGGACAAGTCGCGCATCCGCACGGTCTTCCAGCAACCGCGCATCGATGTGAACCTGCCGGCCGCGATGTTTGAGGCGGATCTTTCCGGCCTGACCGTGAAATGACTTCTGTGAGACTTTGGCGGCTTGTTTCGCGATCTCCTTGGAGGCGGCCGCGAGTTGCTTTGCGTTGCCCTTGGATGCGGTGCTCGACTTTCTGAATGCCACTAACTAGAGCCTGTCCCAGAATCGGCAATCCCTTGATGCAGAGGGATTTGGACAAGGAAAAAAGTAGGCATGAGAGCCTAAAAAGACTCCCATGCCTGAAATTCGGGCCTTATGATTTGTTTAGCCAACAAAACCATCCGCCCGAACCGTGTTTACCTTCACCTGCCAACCCCCCTTCGTCCA
>CAXNHR010000160.1:0-4104 GCA_964202135.1 Luteolibacter sp.
GCTTCGCCATCGAGGAATTCAACGGCAAGCTCGTTACCGTCGAAACCGTGAAGCAGTGGATGGGCACGCTGGGTGTCTGCTCGCTGTTCGGGGTCTATTCGGTGAAAATCATCAACGAAATGGACCGCTGCACGCGGGATGCACAGGACCTGCTCCTGAGTTATCTCGACCGTCTGCCACCGGGCCGCGCCGTGATCGGCACCAGCAATCTGCAACTCAACCTGCTCACCGAGCGGTTCCAGACGCGGTTCCAGTCGATCAAGCTCGCGGCACCGTCCACCGAGGAAATCGCTGCGATGCTCCGCCGCTACTGGCCGGTCGATGAACAAATTTCATTGCGAATCGCGGTGGGCAGCGGCGGATGCGTCCGGGCCGCGCTCGCCGATCTGGAATCATGGCTGGACGTGGAGGGACTGTCATGAATCAACAAGAAACCGATTCGCCGCGACGTCCGATCATCCTGCTAGATCTCAACTACACGCTGGTGGCCAATAGCCCAGCTCACGGCACCCCGCCCGTGCGCATGGAAAAACGCCTCGCCGATGAGCAATATCGCCAGTGGCTCGTCGAACTTGTGCGACCCTGCGCCGTCATCTTGATGACCGCCCGTCCCGAAACCTGGATGATCAAAACCCTAGATCGCATCGAGGAGCAAACCGGCTGGCGACCGCAGGACGCATGCTTCGCTCCCGTAGGCTGGTGGAATCCACCGGCGATCAAACAACACTTCCTCCACAAGAGAGTATTCCCCATCCACGGCGAGAGCGCCCGCTACATCGCTATCGAGAGCAATCCGAGGTCCCGGGAAATGTATGCCCGCCACGAGATACTGTGCCTATGGGTGACAGCAGAAGGTCATTCTCTGACCAACGGCATGCGGATCGTGAAACGCCTGCCGCCATAGCCCCCGAGATGTGATGGTGGTAATTGTCCTCAGATCCGCATAGCCGGACCTGATTGGCGACAGGAAAGTTCGTTACCTTCATTTCTTCTGACTCGGCGGCGACATCGGCAACCGCTTCCCGGTCGTGCAGCTTCCGTTTCCCGTGCTGGCTCCCGAGATGCGGCCTGATGCGTCGCGGCGGGTGGTGGTCAAGGTCCTATTGCCATGCGTGCTTTCACTTCCAGTCAGACGGCCGGAGGCATCCCGAAACTGCGTGCGGCTGCCAGAGCCCGCAGACTGATTGGTTGTGGCGCTGCCAGCCAATCGCCCGCTCGCATCCCTGTAGGTGGTGTTCGTGGTGCCGGAGTTGGTCCCATGGGTCGAGGCTGTGCCGCTCAGCCGGCCGCTGGCGTCACGGAATGTCGTGCGCCCACCGCCTCCCGCCGTGGTCTGCGTGGTGGCCGTCCCGGTGATCCGCCCGGAAGCATCGCGAACGACCGCCCGTTCAGTATCTCCCGCCTGCTTCTGGCGCTCGATGGTCTGGACGACCCGCCCGGAGGCGTCGCGAACCACCTCGCGGCAGGTCTGTGCCGGGGAAACCGGAGACAACATACACGACAGCAGCAGAGCAGGGACGAGGATCGTCTTCACATGGAGATAGACCACTGGAGACGGATATTCATTCGATCATTTGCCGCAGCCAGCCTTGCTCATTTGCCCTCCCGCCTGCTATGTCTTCCCTGTTGAAACCATGATCGACTGGATCCTTCATCGCCCACCGCACTTGAGCAACCAATCCGAGATCCGGGTGGCAGAGCTTCTTCGTGGGCTGGCGGATTCGCCTCACCCTTGGACCGTCATCTGGGGATATTACTATCAGGACTCCCGCGGCATGCAGCGAGAGGGCGACTTCCTCATCCTCGGCCCGGCAGGCGGGCTGTTGGTACTGGAGGTAAAATCCACTCTACCACGCCATTTCCCGGAAACCGGGCGCTGGGAAGGCGCGCACGACGATGATCCGATCTCCCAACTCAACACCGAGTGGCAGGGTGTGATTCATGGGATCAAGGCCAAGGGCAACGCACCCTACATCGCCAAGGCGCTTTGCGTGCCCGGAGTGGTCGCTCCGGACGACGTGGAAAACTTCCAAGGCATCCCGCGCAACTGGCTCGTCACCGGCAACGATCTGGAAAACTGGATCCCCACCTGGCTGCGGATTTTCGGTGAGCGTGCCCGCAACGCCGTCGATCCCCTTCAGAAGCGCGCCGTGCTGGAAGCCTTCGGCCAAGGCTCCCTGCCGGAGGAGAAACGCGCCTTCATAGATCACACCGAGCAACTCTTCGAGCGGCAGTTCATCTCCCGCTTTGCGCTGCTCGACCAGCTTTCGGAAAACCGCCAGCTCCTCATCCACGGCGGAACTGGCACCGGCAAGACCTGGCACGCCCTCGAACTCGCCTTCCGCCACGCCCGCGCGGGAGCCGGCCAGCGCGTCCTTTTCCTCACCTACAACAAGGCGCTCACCGCCCAGTTGCGCCGACTCGTCGCCCTCCGCCAGATCGAACGCGGCGAAGTCGTCGTTCGCGGGTGGGAGGAACTCTTTCTGGAACTCTGCGCCCTCGCCGGGAAATCCGCCACCGCTCCTGCGCCCGGCAGCCCGGTGGAAACTATCCGCTCGTTCTACGAGATTGAGCTTCCCCGTCACGTTCTGGAAATCTCCCGCGATCCGGCCATGAGAAAATCCTGGCCTGTCTTCGATGCCCTGATCGTGGATGAAGGCCAGGACCACGACACCTGCTGGCACGGGGAAATCGACGCACTGCCTGCGGAATCCGGCGGCTGGTGGCACATCTACCAGCTTCTACTCGGCGAAGGCCGTGAATCGTCTGCCGGAATTTTCTACGATACCGCCCAGCGCCCTCCCTTCCGCGCCGCCGACCGCTTCGGCCCGGCAGTTCTAGCCGCCGCATGGTCCCAGCCCGCGCACGTCCGGCTGCAACCTGCCGTCCGCTACACCCGCCCCCTCTGGCAGTTTTTCCGCGATTATTCCAGCCCCGCCACCGCCGCCATGGTAGCCGCCCTCGGCAGCGGCGACCACCTCCCCGAGGGCCCGGACCCGGAAATCCACACCCGCGCCGCTTCCGGAGACGCCTCCGCCCTCGTCGAATCCATCCTCACCCGCTGGAAGAAATCTGGTCTCTGCGACCCTTCGGACGTGCTCCTCCTTCACGCCCAGTCCGACATCGCCAAGAGTCCGCTCGGCGACCGCCGCGTGCTCGCTGCCCGCAACCTGCGCGAATGCATCGAGGAGGAGGACAGCCCCGGCTGTATCCGCCACACCTCCATCCACAAGGCCAAGGGCCTCGATTCGAAGGCCGTAATCCTCATCGGCATGCCGTCCCACAAGGACCTCGCAACCGACTACGAACACTTCTCCTGGTTTATGGCTGTCAGCCGCGCCCGGCAGCTACTTGCGGTCGTGGAGGGGTGATTTTTTCAGAAATTCGCAGCCTGCCCCCATATTTGTCCCATACCTGGGGGCAAACTTGGATCATGACGCCGCTTCCCCCGCAATTTCCAGGCCGCCACCGATTCTGGTATATCAGCAGCCGTCGCCGGGGTCGATTCGATCGGAATCATCCTTCCCGCCACAAGATCAGGCTTTCTAACCGCGTGCTGGCGGATTGGAATGGAGATGTGAACAGTCAATAGTCCGAACCCTCTCATTTGCACGTGTCTTCACTCACCCTATCACAACTTGAATCCCACCTTTGGGAAGCCGCCAACATCCTGCGCGGCCCGGTCGATGCCGCCGATTTCAAGACCTACGTTTTCCCGCTCCTGTTCTTCAAGCGCATCTCGGACGTCCACGACGAGGAGCATCAGGCCGCGCTCGAAGAATTCGGCGGAGACGAGGAAGCCGCGCTGTTTCCGGAAAACTACGGCTTCCAGGTGCCGGATGGCTGCCATTGGCAGGATGTTAGGAAAGTCGCGAAAAATGTCGGTCAGGCGCTTCAGACCGCCCTTCGCGGCATTGAGCAGGCAAACCCGCACACTCTCTACGGCATTTTCGGCGATGCCCAGTGGACAAACAAGGACCGGCTCTCGGATGCACTGCTGCGAGATCTGATAGAGCACTTCTCCCGGATCTCCCTCGGCAACGCCCATGCCAAAGTGGACATCCTCGGCCAATCCTACGAATACCTCATCAAGAAATTCGCCGA
>CAXNHR010000161.1:0-3903 GCA_964202135.1 Luteolibacter sp.
CGCAAGGGCCAGTATGACAAGGCCGAGTATGAAACCGCCCTCGCCTGGGTCAAAAAACACTGCAAGGAAGGCAAGGATTACAACTCGCCGCAAACCACCCGCTCGCGCGAACAACTCGATACCGAGTGGGAGGACAGCGTGAAAATGGCGCTCATCGCCCGCGACTTGATGGTCGGAAATCCGGTGCTCAAGAAAATGAAACTCGGCGAGCAGGCACACGGCCACAATGCTATCGCCGCAGGTTTCCAAGGCCAGCGCCAGTGGACCGACCACTTCCCCAACGGCGACTTCATGGAGGCGATTCTCAACACGTCTTTCGATTGGAACGGCAAGCGCGCACCTTACATCGTCGCCACCGAAAACGACGCACTCAACGGCGCGGGCATGCTTTTCGGCTGGCTTCTCACCAACACCGCGCAGATTTTCGCCGACCTGCGCACCTACTGGAGCATTGAGGCCATCGAAAAAGCCAGCGGCCGGAAAGTGGAACACCCACTCGTCGGCGATGGCATCCTGCACCTCATCAACTCCGGCCCGGCCGCGCTTGACGGCACCGGCGAGCAGACGAAAAAGGGCGCTCCGACAATGAAGCCCTTCTGGGAAATTTCCGACGCGGAAGTGAAGAAGTGTCTCAATGCCACCACCTGGCATCCATCCATCACCGAGTATTTCCCCGGCGGCGGCTGGAGCACCCGCTACCGCACCAAGGGCGGCATGCCCGCCACGATGATTCGCCTCAACCTCGTCGATGGCCTGGGCCCTGCTCTGCAAATCGCCGAAGGTCACACCATTGATCTGCCGGATGATGTGCACGACGTGCTCGACCAACGCACCAACCCAACCTGGCCGACCACTTGGTTCGCGCCTGTTCTAACGGGCGAAGGGGCTTTCCGCAGCGCCTACGAAGTGATGAACCACTGGGGTGCCAACCACTGCGTGATGACCTGCGGCCACGTCGGCCATTTGTATCTCACGCTCGCCTCGATGCTGCGCATCCCGGTTTACATGCACAACGTCGGCGAGGAGCGAGTGTTCCGGCCCAGTGCCTGGCGCGCCTTCGGCACCGCCGATTTGGAAGGAGCCGATTTCCGCGCATGCCAGAACTACGGCCCGCTCTACGGCAAGGTCTGAAACTGCGGGCGGTTACTTTGAAATCAGCGATCGTTGCGCTTTGGAACGATCGCCATGAACTCCGGGTTCCGCTGGTTTTTTCCAGTCAATCATCCGCCGCCCGCACATCCTGAATGATGAGTTGCAGCGTGGTGCGGCCGCGGAAGGTGTTGCGGTCGATCGTGAACGCGATGTCCCACGGTGGATTTGGCAACGGATACTCACCGCCGCCGAAAAACACCGCATCCTGCTCGTGGTATCCCTGCCGCAACATGAAACGCAGATGATGGTTTTTCATGTGCTGCGGCGGCCGGCTCAGCCCCACGCCTCGCGCCACGAATACCGGTTGCGGATTGCCGTTTCCAAAAGGTTGCAAGAGGTCGTAGCTGGCGAGGAATTCGAGCGAGAGTTGATCAAAGGAAATCTCGGCATCATAGGTGAGTGTGGGCCGGCGCTGTTCGTCGGTGGTGTTTTCCAACACATAACTGTGGAACTTTTCGCGAAAGGCCGCGAGTTTGCCTTCCTCGATGGAAAGCCCTGCCGCCATGGCATGGCCGCCGCCGGCGATCAACTCGCCCTCGCAGGCGCGGATCACCTCCACCAGCGAGACGCCCGGGATGCTGCGGCCCGAGCCTTTGCCGATCCCGTTGTCATCAATGGCGATGATGAAGGTCGGCTTGTGATATTGGCGCATCAGTCGCGAGGCGACGATGCCGACCACCCCGTGATGCCATGCGCGCGAACCCAGCACGATCACCGAATCGCGCTCCGGATCAAAATCCCGCTTGAGCATTTCCACTGCCTCACGGCGGATCAGCCCCTCGTGATTCTGGCGCTCCTTGTTGTATTCATCGAGTTTCTGCGCCAGTTCGCGGGCGAGGCGGCGGCAGTCGGTGGTGAGGGTGGCGAGCGCGTCCTCCGGCACATCCATGCGGCCCGCCGCGTTGAGGCGCGGCCCGATCCGGAACCCGACGTCCATCGAGGTGGCGCTGCCATTCATGCCGGTGACGTCCTGCAGCGCGCGCAGGCCGGGATTCAGGGTGTTGGACAGGTGTTTCAGTCCGTGGCGCACCAGCAAACGGTTCTCACCGACCATCGGCACGATGTCGGAAATGGTCGCCACCGCCACCAGATCGATGAGTTCCTTGAGATCGAGCGCCACTTGACGCGTTTTCAACAAGGCGTGGCCGAGCTTGAAAACCACTCCCGCCGCGCAGAGGTAAGTAAACTCCTCGCCGCACTTCGGATTGACCAACGCACAGCAATCCGGTCGCTGGTCGAGCAGCGGCTCATGGTGATCGACAATCACCACATCCACACCATCCGCCCGCAACATGGCCACTTCATTGATGGAAACCGTGCCGCAATCCACCGTGATGAGCAGATCCGGCTTGGGCCCCTCCGACATGCAGCGCTCGAGCGCCGCGACACTCAGGCCGTAGCCCTCCGGCCCTCGCCGCGGTATGAAATGCCGCGCCTCCACCCCGTAGGCCAGCAGGATCCGCCGCATCAGCGTGATCGAGGAAACCCCGTCCACATCGTAGTCACCGTAAATGCAGATTTGCTGCTTTTGATCGATGGCGGCCAAAATCCGCTCCACCGCCGCCTGCATATCCGGAATCAGGAAAGGGTCAGCCAAATCCTTGAGTTTCGGCCGCAGGAAACTCTCCAAATCCACACCCGGAGGCAGCCCTCGCTGGCGGATCAAGTGCTCAAGAATCGGCGGAAAAGAGCCCGGCAGACCGGTTTCCTGTTTTTGAAACGGTTCGCCGCGCGGAATCCATTTAAAGGGCTGCGCTCGCATGAATGCCCCGGACCCTAGAGGTGGATTGCCAGGCGGTTCAAGGTTTGAAACGAAAAGTGCGCAATTCGGTGCACCGCGACAACTTGTCATCACGAAAGCGCGTCATTTTGTCTCAAAACGCTCGTTTTGAATCGCTCAAAAACCCGCATTGAAATCACAAGTCGCTCGTTTTCTGCGACTTGAAAAACAAACGACCCTGCTGGCACAAGCCATGCGAAAGGGAAGCCGTCAAACCACGCCACATCCGGCAAATCACGAAAGGAAACCAATTTTATGTCCAAAATCCTCGGAATCGACCTCGGCACCACCAACTCCTGCATGGCCGTCATGGAAGGCGGCGAGCCCACCGTCCTCGAAAACTCGGAAGGTGCCCGCACCACCCCGTCGGTGGTAGCCTTCGCCAAGAACGGCGAGCGCCTCGTCGGCCAGGCCGCCAAGCGCCAGGCTGTCACCAACCCGAAAAACACGATTTTCTCCGCCAAACGCCTGATCGGCCGCAAATACGCCGAACTCACTGAGGCGGACAAGCGCATGCCCTACACCATCGTCGCCGCCCCGAATGGCGACGCCCACATCCAGGTGGAAGTGGCCGGCGAAACCAAGACCTTCTCGCCGCAGGAAATCGCCGCCATGGTGCTCGGCAAGCTCAAAGCCGATGCCGAGGCCAAACTCGGCGAATCCATCAAACAGGCCGTCATCACGGTCCCCGCCTATTTCAACGACTCCCAGCGCAACGCCACCAAGGCCGCCGGTGAAATCGCCGGCCTCGAAGTGCTCCGCATCATCAACGAGCCCACCGCCGCCGCCCTCGCCTACGGCCTCGACAAGAAGTCCGACGAAAAAATCGCCGTCTATGACCTCGGCGGCGGCACCTTCGACATCTCGGTGCTCGAAATCGGCGACGGCGTCTTCGAAGTGCTCGCCACCGATGGCGACACCAAACTCGGCGGCGACGACTGGGACAACACGCTCATCCAGTGGATCGTCGG
>CAXNHR010000162.1:0-3880 GCA_964202135.1 Luteolibacter sp.
TGGCTTGGAACCCACCGCATCCCCGCCGCCAGACTGGCCTCGGGCGTCTCCAGCAGGAAAGGGTCGTCATCGGTCATCAGCACATCCGCATGCACCCGCCAACCCGTGCGCCGGCACACCTCGCCCAGGGTTTCCAGAAAACGCCGCCGATCCGCGTCGTTCTGGAAAATCGGCTCCCGCCGGTCCCCGCGGTCGAGAACAGGATCAACCGCCCCGGCATATTCCACGCGCGCTTTGCGCGCCATCCATCGCTTCTCCCAAAGTCTCTCCGCCCCGGCCAAGAGCGAGTTTCAAGAAGCGCCCCCTTCTTCCATCGGTACCGCTAGCAGGCGCAACGTCGCGCCGTCCTGCGTCCTTCCTCCCGTGGCACGCTTCCTCAGCGCAACGCCTTCACCATTCTCGCCGGGTGAACAATGGCGACCGGCGACAGCCCGGCATCATTGAACGCAATCGCCATTCCGTCGTGGTCGGACTCCAGGAGCGGCCTGTCGGACGTGACCAGCGCGTTGAAGTCGGACACGCTGACCTCCGCCAGAATCAAGGCGTCATGCTCCTCCTTGGGCGGCAGGAGCCGCCGATCCTGCACATAGGTCACGAAATTCTCCCGCTGCCTCCGCTCCATGTCGCTCATCACGATGGGCGTGATTCTCCAGCCCCGCATCGACTTGAGGGCGATCTCCGCCAGCCTTTGCTTCTCCCCTTCGCCCCGCGTGGCAAAGTAAGCCAACTCGATCAGCACGGTCGGCGGCACCCGCAGGTCGTAGCCCCGCGCCTGATACTTTTCGACAAACGACTTGGCGAACCCTTCGCCCGCCGCCAGATCCATCAGGACATTGGTATCAAGCGCCAGCCTTTTCGGGCGCGACTGTTCCGCCATAAATCATCCCCATCGCTGCGTCCAAAAGCTCGTCCCGCTGGGTGCTGGTGAGCTTGTTGCCTTTCTCCCGCATCTCGCGCGCCATTTTGCTACCATTCGTCGCTTTCGGATATTCCCCCGCGCCCCCGGAAGCGTGAACCGCCTTTTTCGCCGCCGGAATTTTGCGGGCGGGCGGGTTCATCTTGGCGGTGCGCATCGGCATACCGCAGTTACCGGCAGGACGCCGGGGGTGTCAACCGCCGGCTATGGCCCGCGACTCACGCGGCCTGCCCGCCGCCGCCTGCGCGCCCGACGCCCGGAGCTTGAGCAACGAGCGCATTTCGGCCAGCTCCACCAGCCCCTCCGCCTCGCCGCGCTCCGCCGCCGTCAACGACGTGCCCTGGTCCCGACGGTCGAGCAATTCACTCAGCCGCCGCCGCACCCCTGCCGGGAGCCGAAACTTGCCGAGATCGCCCAGAGCGTGGAGCCGGAGCTGGATGGTGTGTGCCACTCCCCGAGCATGGCCAGAGAACCCCCGCCGACAAGAACGGTGGCGCGCCCCCCCTGCCTCGCTGGTGGCGATGCACCGGGCGCTTACTATCGCATGAAAATGGGGTTCCGTGGCAGGCGTGAAAGCAATCCTCATCCTCATCCTTGTGGCTAGCTCCGCGCTGGCCGGCAGCGTTTACGACAAACTCGCGGGCCTCGACACCGAAGGCGGACGGCTCGCCCAGGGTTTCCAGAAAGCGCCGCCGATCCGCGTCGTCCTGGAAAATCGGCTCCCACCGGTCCCCACGGTCGAGAACATGATCAACCGCCCCGGCATATTCCACGCGCGCTGCGCGCGCCATCCATCGCCTCTCCCAAAGTCTCTCCGCGCCGGCCAAGAGCGAGTTTCAAGAAGCGACCCCTTCTTCCATTCGCCTTCCCATCGCGCGCAGCGGCGTTCCGATTCTGCCGCCATCCCGCCACTCCACCCGGCCTTGCCCGGCATCCCCGGCCTCCCGCCGCCCGACCCACCCTTCGATATCGAAACCTTCGAGCCCATCGTGCCGCCGTGGCAGGCCATCCGCGAATGGATTCCAGACGACGATGAGGAGCCGAGTTTCGACTTCTTCGACCAGCGCCCCGACTCCGGCAAGCCGGTCGAGATCCCCCGCGAGGACGGTTCCATCCTCATCCTCGATTCCGACTGAGGCCACGGAGAGCGCCGCGCCGGAAAAAACCGCTGCCAGTAAGAAAGACTTGGCAAAAGCGGAGCGGATGATCATTCTCGCGACCAACGCTTGAGCGCATGAAACTCTCCGCAATCGCAAAGTGCATTCTGATAGCAGCGTTCTTTTCGGCGGTAGCGTGGGCAGCGGATGAGCCCGACAATCTACCGGCAGCGGCAAAGTCCATCGCCGCAGCCGCCAACAATGAAATCGCCCGTGTCCGGGCAAATACTGTCAGGCAGCTTGAAGCACTCATGGTAGTCACGACAAAGAGCGGCGACCTCAAGCGTGCGCTCGCCATTCAGGAATTCATCAAGCAGTTCAAGGATGATGCTGCTTCCGGGGCATCTTTCTGGGGGATCCGGCTCTTCGCACTGAATTCGCCGGAGTATACCAATGCCATGTCTCAGGCCAAGGAGTTGCAGGATATGCCGCAGGGGGTGACCATCCGTCGTGGTTGGCGCCCGGATAGCGCCGTTCCTCTTCGCTGGTCCCCGGGATTGGGTTGTCGGGCGTTGATCCTCATCACTCGGGATAAAGGCGCGGGTGATGATTCCTGGCAGCGCGTCGATATCACCGTCAATGGAAAAACTGTCCGGTTCGCGCAGATCGACCAGGAGAAGGCGATCGTCATCACAACCAATGCCGGACAGAAGATCGACGAACTGACATTCACCTACGCCGGCAAGAAAAACGATCCCTCGATTGAGAAAGCATTCATCATCCCATGACATACCCCCCACATTTTGATTCTCTGCGCGCTGATCGGCGTGTTGCCAGCCAGCGAACCAAACCCCCTCACTCCCCGACGCCCGTCCCCATTCTGACCGTTTCCGGTGCGGCGGACGAGAAAGCAAATTCCTAGCAGTAACCAACCAACCAACCGAACTTATCAAAAATAGAATTTATTCCAAATGAATGCGATACGAAAAAAGCTATCTTTGGTCCGAGCCAACCTTGCCTCTTTTTTTGTCGGGGTTTTTCTATTGGCCACCTTGGTTGCCCCTGTTTCCGGACAGAGTCGGGGGGGGACCAACGCTGTTGCCGACCAACTCACCGCTATCGACTTTGACTACAAGGAGAAACTGGAAGATCTGCTGCGCACTGCTATCCAACAGGACGACCAGATTTTAGTATCCGCCCTTAGAGCGCGTCTTGCCGTGGTTGCGAAGGGAGGGGCCAAGCCCATCATGACAAAGGGCCGAACGCTCCGCGTAGTCGCGACCATAGTTTCGGCAGGTGAGCTTTACACCTCGAAAAACGGGATACAGTGGAAGGATTCTCTAAATGGCCCTGTGACAGACATAACCGTCAACGGAGTACAGTGGGTGCCTGTGTTCGGAGGAGGAGCGTATGGCCGTTTCGGCTCCGAAACATTACTGCCGATGAACGTTGGTACCATAGTCAACTGGAAGGCGACAGGTAAGGTCGCTGCGAAGAAAATCGAGAGAGGACCAGGTGTCACGAGTTTCCTAATCGAGAAAAAAGACGAAAAGGCGCTAAGAGAAACTTTTACACTCGAAATTGAATACCAGCCAGCACCGACGGGACACTAGCCTGCGCACAACTTGCGCGTCGCGCGCGGAAGAAAGGGGTCGCTTCTTGATATTCGCTCATCGTTCAGGTGGGTTGGAACCATCGCATCCCAGCCACCAGACTGACCTCGGGCGTCTCCAGCAGGAAATGGTCGTCATCGGTCAGCAGCACATCCGCCTGCACCCGCCAGCCCGTGCGCCGGCACACCTCGCCCAGGGTTTCCAGAAAACGCCGCCGATCCGCGTCGTCCTGGAAAATCGGCTCCCGCCGGTCC
>CAXNHR010000163.1:0-3833 GCA_964202135.1 Luteolibacter sp.
ATCGCCATGTCGATGTCGAAAATCGCCTGCTTCTCTCCGTAGTGGAAACTGAAGTTCTCCACGCGGATGAGGTCGGGACGGGATTCTGGAAGGGCGGCGGGCATGTCAATGACTGCTCAGAAACTACTGACGGCGAAGCGTTTCTTGAGACGGTTGCGAATGAGGATGGCGGTGAGGTTGAGGGTCACCACCACGATGATGAGCAGCAGTGCGGTGGCATAGACCATTGGTTTGGCGGCCTCGGCGTCGGGCGACTGGAACCCGAGGTCGTAGATGTGGAAGCCGAGGTGCATGAACTTGCGCTCGGGGTGGATGAAAGGCGCTATTCCATCGATGGGCAGCGAGGGTGCGAGTTTTACCACGCCGACCAGCATCAGCGGCGCCACCTCGCCGGCGCCGCGGGCCATGGCGAGGATTACTCCCGTTAGAATGCCGGGCAGTGAGGCGGGCAGGACCACGCGCTGGATCGTCTGCCATTTCGAGGCACCGCAGGCGAGGGCCGCCTCGCGCACACCTCGTGGCACGGCGGAGAGCGCTTCCTCGGTGGCGACGATGACCACCGGCAGCGTGAGCAGCGCGAGGGTGAGTGAGGCCCACAGGATGCCGGGCGTGCCGTAGGTGGGGGTGGGCAGTTTGTCGGCGAATAATGCCTGGTCGATGCCGCTGCCGACATAATAAACGAAGAACGCAAGGCCGAACACTCCGAAGACGATGGAGGGGACGCCGGCGAGGTTGTTGACGGAAATCCGGACGATGCGGACAAGGTGGCCTTGTTTGGCATATTCACGCAGATAGATTGCGCAGATCACGCCGAAGGGCGTGACGAACAAGCTCATTACCAGCGTCATCACCACGGTGCCGAAGATGGCAGGAAACACGCCGCCCTCGGTGTTGGCCTCGCGCGGATCCTCGGAAAGGAATTTCCAGATGCGGTGGCCCATTTCAGCGAGGCGCTCGCCGAATCCGGCGCGGTTGGCGGGAAACGCACCTAACAGCTTTTCCGCTGGAATATTTACCTCGCGGCCGTCTGCGGTCATGCCGATAAAGCTCGACCCGGCCAGGCCGGCGCGCAGTTTCGCGGCTTCGGCCTGCAACACCTCGAACTCCTTCTGCAGCTCGGCATTCCGCGCAGCAGCAGTTTGCGCGGCCACTGTGCCGGAGCGTTCGGCGCGGCTTAAAGCCTCCATTTCGCGGCTGATCGCGCCGATCTGTTTGCGTTCGATGCGCAGCAGTTGGCCACGGGTTTTAGCTCCATCGGCGAGGGATTGCCTCAGCGTCTTGTCGAAGTCCGGTGAAGAGACATCGATGCGGCCGTTCGGGGTGACGAGTGCCACACCATGGACGATGGCCGGGCCGTATTCGAGCCGTTCGACCAAAAGCAGCGACTCCGGACGGCTAGTCTTTAAGATATCCGCGCGGTCGATGAATTTGAAGGCCTCGCCACTGAGGTCCCTGTTGCCGCGGAAAACCTGGATTTCCTTGTGAAGCACACCCTCGGCATCGCGGCGCTCGCTTTCCTGGGTCACGTAGCCGGCGACTTTTTCGATCACACCGTTTTTGGAAACCTCCATCAGATCGATGCGCCGGGGCCAGAACGACCACGCGCCTTTCACCAGGATCAGCAGGAACAGCCCGAGCGCCATGGCGACGCCGAGCGTGAGGCCGGCGGCGGTGAGCCAGACCCAAGGCTCGCCGCGGCGCGAACGGCCGGTGGTCGCGAAAGGGGTGTCGGTTTTGGGTGACCCGGGTTGCATCGGTTAGACCAGTTTATTGCGCTCGCGGAGTCGTTGGCGGAGCAGTTCGGCGATTGTGTTCATGACGAAGGTCATGGCGAAAAGCACCACCGCGCCAAGGAACAGCGCGCGGTAGTGGGTGGAGCCGACGGGGGCTTCCGGCAGTTCGACGGCGATGTTGGCGGAAAGCGTGCGCATGCCGCTGAAGAGGTTCCACTCGGTGATCGGCGTGTTGCCGGTGGCCATCACCATGATCATTGTTTCGCCGACGGCGCGGCCGAAGCCGATCATCAGCGCGGAGAAGATGCCGGAGGCGGCGACGGGCAGCATGACGGTCCACACCACCTGCCAGCGGTTGGCTCCGAGCGCGGCGGCGGCGGCGGTGAGGGATTTTGGAACATTGGAAAGCGAGTCCTCGGCGATGGTGAAGATCACCGGGATCACCGCGAATCCCATCATGAAACCGAGCACCATCGAATTGCGTTGCTCGAAGGGAATGCCCATCGCCTGCGGCCACCACAGGCGGAAATCCGCGAGTTCTTTGCCGGATGCCACATCCTTGTAGATGAACAACCACGACTCGATCCATGGTCCCAGCATCCAGCCGAGCCAACCGGCAAGTGTGATGAATGGCAGCACGATCAACCACTCGCTGCCACTTGCGAAGCGGTTGCGCAGGCCGATGGGCAGCCGGCACCAGAGATAACCTAACAGAAGTGCGGAAATGGGGATGAAAATCACCATCATCATCACCGAGGGGACGCGTGTTTCAAGAATCGGCGCGAGCCACAGTCCGGCGAGGAACCCCAGCACCACCGAGGGCAGCGAGGACATGATTTCCATGGTCGGCTTGACCACGCGCTTGATCTCCAGTGGCAGAAACGCCGCGGAAAACACCGCGGAAAGCAAGGCGATGGGCACCGAGAAAAGCAGCGCGTAGGCGGTGCCCTTGAGCGATCCGAAGATCAGCGGCACCATCGAATACTTGGGCTCGAAATCATCCGATCCGCCGGTGGACTGCCATTGATAGACCGGACCGTCGCCGCCCTCATACCAGACCTTGCTGAAGAACGCCCGCCAACCGGCTTCCGGATGATGGTCGTTGATGGCGAAGCGCCGTGTCGTGCCATCGGCGGCCGCCACGAAGAAGTTCGCGCCCTTGGCATCGAGCACTGCCGTCACCGGATCGATGTCCACCGCGCCCTCCCAGCGGACCGAGCCGGAGGTGCTGTGGCGGATTGAAAGCTCGCGGCCGGAGCCTGTTAGAAACGAGCGGTTGCGCTGGCTCGCGGCGAAGTGCACCGGGCCTTCTGCAAGCGCGGGGAACTCCTTGGTTTTCCCAAACAAGCGTTCTCCCTCGCCGCCTTTTCTGAATAGGCTCCATTGTTGCTGCTTGCCGTCCGGGCCGGTCACGATGATAGACACGCCGCCGAACAGGAAATTCATCTGCCGCGGCGGCTTATCGCCGAAGGGCGCAAAGGTCTGCCGTTTGGAGACACCGTCGGAATCCGCGAGGAAATAATAAATACCGCCGGATTGCGCCGCCACCAGTGCCATTTCGCCGTTTTGCGAAGCACGCACGATCATGGCTTCGGAGTCGAGTTCCGCGGTGATGTCCGCTTCCTCCAGCAGGCTCAGTTTGCCTTTGCCGATCAGGCCGCGTTTCATGCCGAGTCGCAGCAACGAGACTGTGGAGTCCGCACCACTGCCGCGCTTGGCCACGATCGCGCGTCCGGCACCCGAGTCGCCGTAACTCACCGCCGTCACCGGTCCGCTGCCATGCTCCAGTGTGAACCACGGCTCGAGCGTGATCGATGTTTGCATGCCTGGCGCGCTGCCGTCCCCGAAAGTCCGCTCGTAGTTCACCAGAAACGAGCCGACCCTGCCGTCATCGAGCCCAAGCGCCACCCGCTGATGTACTGGATCGTAGGAATGTGCGGTGATGCCGAGCCCGGTCAAACCCGGGATCAACTCCTCGCGGGCCTCGCCGGATTTCATGTCGGCGAACAACACCTTGTCCGCGCCATCATACACAAATGGCATTTCGCCCCACTCATCGACCCCCAGCACTGCCGGCGCGGCCGCTTTGATGATTCCGCC
>CAXNHR010000164.1:0-3832 GCA_964202135.1 Luteolibacter sp.
ATCGCCATGTCGATGTCGAAAATCGCCTGCTTCTCTCCGTAGTGGAAACTGAAGTTCTCCACGCGGATGAGGTCGGGACGGGATTCTGGAAGGGCGGCGGGCATGTCAATGACTGCTCAGAAACTACTGACGGCGAAGCGTTTCTTGAGGCGGTTGCGGATGAGGATTGCGGCGAGGTTCAAGGTCACCACCACGATGATGAGCAGTAGCGCGGTGGCATAGACGATCGGCTTGGCGGCTTCCGCGTCCGGCGACTGGAAACCGAGATCATAGATATGGAAACCGAGGTGCATGAACTTGCGCTCGGGGTGGATGAAGGGCGCGATGTCATCGATGGGCAGCGAGGGTGCGAGTTTCACCACGCCGACGAGCATGAGGGGAGCCACCTCGCCGGCACCGCGGGCCATGGCGAGGATCACTCCTGTTAGAATACCGGGCAGCGAGGCGGGCAGCACGATGCGCTGGATGGTCTGCCATTTGGAGGCTCCGCAGGCGAGGGCCGCCTCGCGCACGCCGCGCGGCACGGCGGAGAGCGCCTCCTCGGTGGCGACGATGACCACCGGCAGCGTGAGGATGGCCAGGGTCAGCGAGGCCCACAGGATGCCTGGCGTGCCGTAGGTGGGTGTGGGCAGTTTGTCGGCAAAGAACATCCGGTCCACACCGCCACCGACGAAATAGACGAAGAACGCGAGGCCGAAGACGCCGAAGACGATGGAGGGCACGCCGGCGAGGTTGTTCACCGAGATGCGCACGACGCGCACCAGGTGGCCTTGTTTGGCATACTCGCGCAGATAGATCGCGCAGATCACACCGAAGGGAGTGACGAACAGGCTCATCACCAGCGTCATCACCACCGTGCCGAAGATGGCTGGAAAGACGCCGCCCTCGGTGTTGGCCTCACGCGGATCCTCGGAGAGGAATTTCCAGATGCGGTGACCCATCTCAGCGAGACGCTCGCCGAATCCGGCGCGATTGGCGGCAAACACACCTAACAGCTTTTCCGCCGGAAAAGTCACCTCGCGACCGTCCGCAGTGATGCCGATGAAGCTCGATTCCGCGAGGCCGGCGCGCAGTTTCGCGGCTTCGGCCTGCCGCGCCTCGAATTCCTTCTGCAGCTGCGCGTTGCGCGTGGCGGCGGTTTGCGCGTCCACCGTTCCGGATCTTTCGGCGCGCCCGAGAGCTTCCATCTCGCGGCTGATCGCGCCGATCTGCTTGCGCTCGATGCGCAGCAGTTGGGCGCGGGTTTCGGCACCATCTTTGAGGGTTTGGCTGAGGGTCTTTTCGAAGTCTGGCGACGAGACATCGACACGGCCGCCGAGCGTGACGAGTGCCACACCGTGGACGATGGCCGGGCCATATTCGAGACGCTCGATGAGCAGCAGCGACTCCGGCCGGCTGGTTTTGACGACGTCCGCGCGGTCGATGAACTTGAAGGCCTCGCCGCTGAGATCCTTGTTGCCGCGGAAGATCTGGATTTCCTCGTGAAACACGCCCTCGTCATCCCGGCGCTGGCTCTCCTGCGTGACGTAGCCGGCGATTTTCTCGATCACGCCATTGGTGGAAATTTCCATCAGGTCGATGCGCCGGGGCCAGAACGACCACGCGCCTTTCACCAGGATCAGCAGGAACAGCCCGAGCGCCATGGCGACGCCGAGTGTGAGGCCGGCGGCGGTGAGCCAGACCCACGGCTCGCCGCGGCGCGAACGGCCGGTGGTCGCGAAAGGGGTGTCGGTATTGGGAAACCCGGGTTGCATGGTTAGACCAGTTTATTGCGCTCGCGGAGTCGTTGGCGGAGCAGTTCGGCGATGGTGTTCATGACGAAGGTCATGGCGAAAAGCACCACCGCGCCGAGGAACAGCGCGCGGTAGTGGGTGGAGCCGACGGGGGCTTCCGGCAGCTCGACGGCGATGTTGGCGGAAAGCGTGCGCATGCCGCTGAAGAGGTTCCACTCGGTGATCGGCGTGTTGCCGGTGGCCATCACCATGATCATCGTTTCGCCGACGGCGCGGCCGAAGCCGATCATCAGCGCCGAGAAGATGCCGGAGGCGGCGACGGGCAGCATCACGGTCCACACCACCTGCCAGCGGTTGGCACCGAGCGCGGCGGCGGCGGCGGTTAGTGATTTCGGCACGTTGGAAAGCGCGTCTTCGGCGATGGTGAATATCACCGGAATCACCGCGAAGCCCATCATGAAACCAAGCACCAGCGAGTTGCGCTGCTCGAAGGGAATGCCCATCGCTTGCGGCCACCACAGGCGGAAATCCGCGATCTCGCGCCCGTTGGCGACGTCCTTGTAAATGAACAGCCACGATTCGACAATCGGCCCGAGCGTCCAGCCGAGCCAGCCTGCAAGTGCGATGAATGGCAGCACGATCAACCACTCGCTGCCACTTGCGAAGCGGTTGCGCAGGCCGATCGGCAGCCGGCACCAGACATATCCTAACAGAAGTGCGGAAATCGGGATCAAAATCACCATCATCATCACCGAGGGCACGCGCGTTTCAAGAATCGGTGCGAGCCAGAGTCCGGCGAGGAAACCCAATACCACCGAGGGCAGCGAGGACATGATTTCCATCGTCGGTTTGACCACGCGCTTGATCTCAAGCGGCAGGAACGCGGCGGAAAACACCGCGGCCAGCAAGGCGATGGGAATGGAAAACAGCAGCGCGTAGGCCGTGCCCTTGAGCGAGCCGAAGATCAGCGGCACCATCGAATATTTCGGCTCGAAATCATCCGATCCGCCTGTGGACTGCCATTGATAGACCGGACCGTCGCCGCCCTCATACCAGACCTTGCTGAAGAACGCGCGCCAGCCGGCCTCCGGATGATGGTCGTTGATGGCGAAGCGCCGTGTTGTGCCATCGGCGGCCGCCACGAAGAAGTTTGCGCCCTTGGCATCGAGCACTGCCGTCACCGGATCGATGTCCACCGCGCCCTCCCAGCGGACCGAGCCGGACGTGCTGTGGCGGATCGAAAGCTCGCGGCCGGAGCCTGTTAGAAACGAGCGGTTGCGCTGGCTCGCGGCGAAGTGCACCGGGCCTTCCGCAAGCGCGGGGAACTCCTTGGTTTTCCCAAACAAGCGCTCGCCCTCTCCGCCCTTTCTGAAAAGGCTCCATTGCTGCTGCTTGCCGTCCGGTCCGGTCACGATGATCGACACGCCGCCGAACAGGAAATTCATCTGCCGCGGCGGCGCAGCGCCGAAGGGCGCGAAGGTCTGCCGTTTGGAGACACCGTCGGAATCCGCGAGGAAATAATAAATGCCGCCGGATTGCGCCGCCACCAGTGCCATTTCGCCGTTCTGCGAAGCACGCACGATCATGGCTTCGGAGCCGAGTTCCGCGGTGATGTCCGCTTCCTCCAGCAGGCTCAGTTTGCCTTTGCCGATCAGGCCGCGTTTCATGCCGAGGCGCAGCAACGAGACGGTGGAGTCCGCACCACTGCCGCGCTTGGCCACGATCGCGCGTCCGGTACCCGAGTCGCCGTAACTCACCGCCGTCACCGGTCCGCTGCCATGCTCCAGTGTGAACCACGGCTCGAGCGTGATCGATGTTTGCATGCCTGGCGCGCTGCCGTCCCCGAAAGTCCGCTCGTATTTCACAAGAAACGAGCCGACCCTGCCGTCATCGAGCCCCAGCGCCACCCGCTGATGCACCGGATCGTAGGAATGGGCGGTGATGCCGAGTCCGGTCAAACCCGGGATCAACTCCTCGCGGGCCTCGCCGGATTTCATGTCGGCGAACAACACCTTGTCCGCGCCATCATACACAAATGGCATTTCGCCCCACTCATCGACCCCCAGCACTGCCGGCGCGGCCGCTTTGATGATTCCGCC
>CAXNHR010000165.1:0-3829 GCA_964202135.1 Luteolibacter sp.
CTGGTGATCGGCCGCGCTACCAAGATCCAGGATCTATTGATGAGCGAGGACAAGGAATACGTCGGCACGCTCACTCTCGGCGCTGTGACGAGCACCCAGGACCGTCAGGGCGAGGTGCTCGAAAGCAAGCCGGTGCCCGCGTTTTCCGAAGAGGAAATCCGCGCCGCCTTCGATGCCTACAAGGGAGAGTTCGAGCAGATGCCGCCGATGGTTTCAGCCATCAAGAAAGACGGCGTGCCGCTCTACAAACTCGCCCGCAAGGGCCAGGAGGTCGAACGCGCACTGCGTCCGGTCCGCGTCACAGGCTATCAAGTGACGCGCATTGAGTTGCCGGAAGTCGATTTCATCGTCAACTGCTCCAAAGGCTTTTACGTCCGCACCTATGCTCACGACATCGGTGCAAAACTCGGCTGCGGCGGCCATCTCAGCGCGCTGCGCCGCACCCGCTCCGGCAAGTTCACACTCGAACGCGCCGTCACCGTGGCCGACCTCAAAACCGCCCCACGCGAAGACCTGCTCAAGGCGATGGTCACGCTGGCGGAAATCTCACTGATGCGCGGAGCGTGACGGCGCCTTAGGATTGCAAGAGACAGAAATAATCAAAACCATGCTTTCGGTGGTTGAGTGCCAATGGTTGGCTCACACACGGCGCGAGCACGTTGGATTGTCCCTCCACAATTCATTTCCCCCGCATGATGAGCCACGCTCAATGGCGTTTTTCGCGCAGCCAGCGGGCCATGGCGAGCAGGCGCTTCACACCTTCCCCGCCGGTGGCACCGCTTAGGGCGGATGCATGATTGGCAATTTCGGCGCGGCGTCCCTGCGGCCATAATGCGGCGCGCTCCTCGAACAAAGCCAGTGCGCGGGTTTCATCCGCAGTCAGGGCCACCGGCACCGGCATGGGATCCGGCGCGGGCGCTGCCGTCGGCATGGTCGGCGTGGGTAAGCGCGCATACACCACCAGCGTGTCGGCAGCGAGATCGCCGAGGCGTTGGAAGCGCCGGGTGGCGAGGCAGCTCGCCATGCCGAAGGCATAGGTGAAGAGCGGCATGCCATCGATGAAGCGCAGGAAATTGCGCACCACCGCCTGGCCGATGGTCAGCGGCGATCCGCTGGCCTGCACCACGCGCAGTCCCATCAGGCGCTTGCCGGGCGTGGCACCCCTGCGGCCGGCCTCGAAGACGACCGGATAGAGCCAATCCAACAAAAACCACGCTAGCAGCATCAGGCCGTTGGCCACGCGGCCGCCGAGGGCCATGCCCATCAGCGCGCTGGCGATGATGCCGGCCAGGAGCAGCAGCAAGCGGATGAGGAAATCGATCAGATAGGCGCTGGCACGGGGCAGGGGACCGGCGATGCGCAGGCGGATTTCCACACCTTCGGCGAGTTCCACCGATTGCAGGGTGTCGAGTTTGGCGGCCGCCGTCATGGTTTCACCTGCCGAGGAGTTCATCCAGCATGCGCAGCGTCACGCGGATGGAGATATCGAGCGAATCCGCAGAGATGATTTTCATATTATCACCCGGCGTGTGCCACCAGCCGGAACGGGCGAAATCGCCGATGATGTCCACGGTCGGAATGCCCGCGAAGTTGAGCGGCACGTGGTCGTCGATGATCGGGCCGGGGGCCATGCCGAAATACCGTTCGACACCCTCCTCGCGCGCCGCCGCGAAAACGGACTCCTTCAAATCCGGCGCGGTGTCGCTGGGCAGGCGGATGGAGAGGTTTTCATGGCCGATCATGTCTAACAGAATTCCGAATGCCGGCTTGTCGTCGCGCGAGCGCCATTGATTGGCATAGTGGCGGCTGCCGTAGAGTCCGTCCTGAGGTGTGATGTTTTCGCCGAAAGCCTCTTCGCCATCGAAGAAGACGAGTTCCAGCGCGGCGGCTTGTTCCGGTTTTTCGCGAGCGAGATATTGTGCCATCACCACGATGGCGGCGCAGGCCGAGGCGGCGTCGTCGGCCCCGAGGAAATGCTTGTCCTTGTAGAATTTCGAATCGATGTGGGCGCTGACCAAACCTTTAACCTGCCGCGCCCACGGATCATCCTTGCCGGTGGCGAAGCGCGCCCGGACGTTTTCAAAGTTCACCATGCCGATGGGCGTCATGCGCTCGAAGCGCTGCCCCTGCGTGACCCAGCCGGCCTTTTCCAACTCCGAGCGGACATGCTTTCTCACCTCGTCCAGTGCTGCGGATCCGGGCGGGCGCGGACCTTTCTCAAGGATCGCCGCGGTTTGCGCGTAGGCTTCCTGTCCGAGTTTTGGCGAGCTGCGGTCGTGCTGCCACCATGCGATGCCGCCCACTGCCGCCAGCACCAGCAGCGCGATCAGAATGGTCCGTGACTTCATGCCGCAGGATGCGGGCGGCCGGGCCGCGATGGGAAGCGCAAAGCGGAAATGCTTTTCAGCCCAGTTCGCGGTTGCTCTCGTGGCGGAGATCGCGGGCGGCTTCTAGGAAGACGGCGTCCTCGCCGATGTTCACCGCGAGATCGCCGACGCGTTCGAGCGAGCGGACGACGAGGATGAGATGCAGGTAGTCCTGGCTGCGGCCGTTGCCCTGTTCGAGGCGCGTGCCGAAGGTGGCGGTGGCCTGTTTGTGAAGGCGGTCGAGCTCCTTGTCGCGGGCATGCAGCGACGCACCGAGCGCCGCGTTATGATCGCTGTAGGCGGAGACGGCATCCCGCAGCAGGTGATCGGCCAGGGTGTAGAGCGGCTCGATGAGGGTGGTGTCCTGCAGTTCCTGGCTGGAGCTCATTTTGCGGGCGCGCTTGGCGATGCTGGTGGCGTGGTCGGAGATGCGCTCCAGGTTCATCGAGATTTTCATCGAGGAAACCACCAGCCGCAGATCGGTGGCCATCGGATGGAAACGGACGAGGATTTCCATGCCGAGTTGGTCGATGTGGCGCTCGTGCTCGTCCACCTCGTCGTCATCGGCGATCACCGCGTTGGCGAGTTCCGCGTTGCGCCCCAGCAGCGCGCGGACGGCACGCTCCAGATTGTGGCGTGTCTTGCCGGCCATCGAGATCACCTCGCCGCGCAGCGCGGAGATGGCCTGGTCGAAATCATGGAGGATGTGGGCTGTGTGCATGGCTGGTTATAAGACAGAAGATTTTTCAGACAGAAGACGGAAGAGAAGAGGACACAAGGCATTTCGCGCACGGATGGCAATGGTGTGGCTGCTTCTTCATCTTGAGTCTTGAAGTCTTGCTTCTTCATCCAAAGCGGCCGGTGATGTATTCCTCGGTGCGTCTCTCGGCTGGATTGGAGAATATTTTCGGAGTGAGGTCGTATTCGATCAGATCGCCGAGATAAAAGAATGCGGTGCGGTCGGAAACCCGTGATGCCTGATGCATGTTGTGGGTCACGATCACGATGGTGTAGTTTTGCTTGAGAGCAAGGATCAATTCCTCGACACGGGCGGTGGCGATGGGGTCGAGCGCCGAGCAGGGTTCGTCCATCAGGATGATCTCCGGTTCCACGGCGCAGGTGCGGGCGATGCAGAGGCGCTGCTGCTGGCCGCCGGAAAGTCCGTAGGCACTCTCGTGGATGCGGTCCTTCACCTCGTCCCACAGCGCCGATCCGCGCAGGGCTTTCTCGACGATGTCATCGAGCACGGATTTCCGGCGCTCGCCGAGGATGCGCGGGCCGTAGGCGACGTTTTCGTAGATGCTGCGCGGGAAGGGGTTGGATTTCTGGAACACCATCCCGACACGGCGGCGGAGTTCGACGCCGTCGACTTCCGGGCTGTGGATTTCGATGCCGTCGATCCAGATGCCACCGCGGGTGACGCGCGCACCGGGGATGAAGTCGTTCATGCGGTTGAAGCAGCG
>CAXNHR010000166.1:0-3819 GCA_964202135.1 Luteolibacter sp.
GCGCGGGCGGTTGGTCATCGGTGCGCACCGCCAGCCACTCATGAGGTATTTCCTTTCCAAAACGCTCGCCGCAGCCGTCGTGACACTCGTCGCGCTGCCCCTGCAGGAATCCGCGGCGGAGACCCGGGTGGAGGGGATCGTGCCGGTGCCGCTGCTGCGTCTCGACTCCGCCACCGCCACCGTGCTCACCCTCAAACCCGCCGACGATGGCAAGGCGCTGATCGTCCGCCTTTTCGGTTCCTCCGGAGAGCCCGGCAAGGCGCGCCTGATTTGGACGCGGGCACCGAAAAACACCTGGCTCAGCGATACCGGTGAGCAGGCCTTGCAGCCCGCGCCGGAAACCATCGATGTCCCGCCGTGGGGCATCGTCACACTCCGCGCGGAGTGGTAGCCCGACTTTTTCTGTTAGATGTGGAAAGCGTCTGGTTTTGCTGGGGCTGCCTTCCGAAAACACCGGTGGTGGAGACCCTTTGAAAAAATGAACGCAATCTCAACGATCTGGCTATCAAAAACCACCAACCGCGAAAGTCGGGGTAGTGCTCCCGCTGGATTGCCGCTACGTTTAGAAATCTGCAAACAGGTTCATCTGGGGCGTTGCGGGTTTTGGAAACTCGTCCTGGACGGTGTTCTTTGCTTTGGGCCCTTGTTTCTTCTGCTCGGGTTTTACGGAATGAAGTTCCAAGTGGGAGAGGATGGACTTGGCGCGCTCGACGACGGGTTTCGGCAAACCCGCCAAACGGGCGACCTGGATGCCATAACTCTTGTCGGCGGCACCGGGGAGGATCTTGTGGAGGAAGATGATTTCCTCGTTCCACTCTCTAACGGCAACGTTGTAGTTGGCGACGGCCTGCTTGGTGTTGGCGAGGTCGGTGAGTTCGTGGTAGTGGGTGGCGAAGAGCGTGCGGCAGCCGATGGTGTCGTGGAGGTGCTCGGCGACGGCCCATGCGATGGATAGGCCGTCGAAAGTGGCGGTGCCGCGGCCGATCTCGTCGAGAATGACCAGTGACTTGTCGCTGGCGTGGTTGAGGATGAGGGCGGTCTCGCTCATCTCGACCATGAAGGTGGATTGGCCGCGCGAGAGGTCGTCGGACGCGCCGACGCGGCAGAAGATGCGGTCCACGATGCCTATCGTAGCACTATCCGCAGGCACGTAGGCGCCGATCTGCGCCATCACGGCAATGAGTGCGATCTGGCGGATGTAAGTGGATTTGCCGGCCATGTTCGGACCTGTTAGAATTTGCAGGCGGGCGGTGTCCGGTTCGAGTTCGGTGTCGTTGGGGACGAACTTGGTGTCTGTCAGGGTTTGTTCGAGAACGGGATGGCGGCCGTTGGTGACGAAGAAGCCGTTGCCATCGTTGAGCAACGGGCGGCAGTGGCGGTGGAATTGGGCGACTTCGGCCAAAGCGCAGAGCACGTCGATTTCCGCGACAGCGGCGGCGGTTTCCTGAAGGCGGGCGAGATGGGTGATGACTTGGCTGCGGAGATCGGCGAAGAGTTCGGCTTCGAGTTTCTTGGAACGTTCCTCCGCGCCGAGCACCTTGTTTTCCATCTCCTTGAGCGCGGGCGTGATGTAGCGCTCGGCGTTGGACATGGTTTGCTTGCGCGTGTAGTCGTCGGGCACCTTGGCGAGATGGGTGGTGGTGATCTCGATGAAATAACCGAAGACGTTGTTGAACTTGATCTTGAGCGAGTCGATGCCGGTGCGTTTGCGTTCGTCCTCCTGCAGGCGCACGATCCAGTCCTTGCCGCCACGCGAGGCGTCGCGGAGTTCGTCGAGCTCGGGCGACCATCCGTCACGGATGATGCCACCGTCGCGGAGGTTGGAGGGTGGCTCGTCGGCGAGGGCGCTGGATAGGAGGGTTGTTAGATCGGTGAAGTCGCGGAGACCTTCGGTGATCGTGGATTGTGGATTGTGGATTGTGGATGAGAAGAGAGAAGAGACATCCTCTTTCAGTGACGGGATGTGGGAGAGGGAGATGGCGAGGGACTGGAGGTCGCGGGCGTTGCCGGAGTTTTGAGAGAGGCGTGAGGTGGTGCGCTCGATGTCGCGGATGCCCTTGAGCGATTCGCGGCATTTCGAGAGCAGGAAAGGTTCGGCGAGAAACGCGGCGATGATGTTCTGGCGGGCGGTGAGGGTTGTTAGATCGCGCAGCGGGTGGAGGATCCAGTCGCGCAGCAGGCGCGCGCCCATCGGGGTGGCGGTGCGGTCGAGCACGCCTAACAGCGTGTGCTGTTTTCCTGAGCGGGATTCGACGAGGTCGAGGTTGCGCTGCGAGGCGGCATCAATGAGCACGAAGTCGGAATTTTCCCGCAGATGCGGCGGGCGCAGGTGTCCGCAGGGGCGGTGCAGCGCGTGGATGAGGTAATGCAGCACGGCCCCGGCGGCACCGCTGGCGGCGTGCAGGCTGGTGCAGCCGAAGCCATCGAGCGAATGAACGCTGAAGTGGTCCTTGAGCAGTTGGGTGGCATGCTCGGGCAGGAAGGCGTAGCCATCGTAGGCCATGCAGTTGGTGATCGAGCCGAATTCGGCGGTCTGATGATCCGGAATCAGCAACTCCGATGGCGCAATGCGCGAAATTTCATCGGTGAGCAGGCCGATATCCGCGAACTCGGCGATGTTGAACTCGCCGGTGGTGTGATCGACGCAGGCGAGGCCGATGGATTTGCCGTGACGGAACACGGCGGCGAGGTAGTTCGGACGCTGGTCGTCGAGAAGCGTGAGATCGTCGATGGAACCGGGCGAGAGGATGCGGGAAATCTCGCGTTCGACGAGTTTTCCGGGCTTGGGATCGGAGGTTTGCTCGGCGATGGCGACGCGCTTGTTTGCCTTGAGCAGACGGGCGATGTAGCCCTGCGCGGCGTGGTAGGGGACGCCGCACATGGGGGTGCCGCCGCGCTTGGTGAGGGCCACGTTTAGGATGGGAGCGGCGGTTTTCGCATCCTCGAAGAACATTTCGTAGAAGTCGCCCAAGCGGTAAAACAGGATAATGTCCGCAGGCAGGGATTTCCGCATGGCCAGATATTGGGCCATCATCGGAGTAGCGGCGGGAGCGGACATGCGGGGAGACTGTCGGGGCGGCGGCAGGGAATCAAGAAGGCATGCAGCCAGGGAATCACCATTCCGGCCACGGATCTCGTGACCGCGGCGAGCGCCATGAGATTGGGCGCGGCGGTGATGACCTCGGACGCGCATTTCAGCCGGATCGAGGGGCGGCGGGTGTTCCAGCCGCCTGCCGAGTGGTTTTCCGCCTGAACGGGCGCTTCGGGGGTGATTGCTGAAAACCGCGCATTTTCTGCGCTTTGGAGGCAGGGTGTTGACGGGCCGGGCCCGCCATGCACAATCCGCGCCCGCCGGGCGGAAAAGCCGCGTTGGCATTCCCCAAATACTGATATGACCACTATCGCCATCAACGGATTCGGCCGCATCGGCCGCCTTGTCTTCCGTGCTCTCGTCGAGCAAGGCCACCTCGGAACCACCTTCAACGTCGTCGCCGTCGGTGACATCGTTCCCGCGGACAACCTCGCTTACCTCCTCAAATACGACTCCACCCAAGGCCGCTTCGCCGGCACGGTTTCCTCGAAGAAATCCTCGCCGGATCTCGCGGAAGACGACATCATCGTCGTCAACGGCCACGACATCAAGGTCGTGAGCGCGCGCACTCCGGACGGTCTTCCCTGGAAAGACCTCGGCGTGGAAGTCGTGATCGAATCCACCGGCCTCTTCACCGATGCCGAAAAAGCCAAGGGCCACATCACGGCCGGTGCCAAGAAGGTCATCATTTCCGCGCCTGCCAAGGGTGAGGACGGCACTTTTGTGGT
>CAXNHR010000167.1:0-3744 GCA_964202135.1 Luteolibacter sp.
TCGGCACTGCGGCACTTGTAAGCGCGTTTTTCTTCCGCCGCCGGGCACCGGGCGACCCGGTATTCCATGCCAGCTTGTGGAAATGGTGGACCATGGTTGGCAGCGGCGCAGCGCTGGTTTTCTGGCTACTCGAGTATTTCCCCAACCACCTGAGCATGCGGCTGGAGGTGAATCATCCGTTCTACGCCCTGGCCTGGCTCGGCGGCGGATGGATGATCGCCATCCTCGGCGGCTGGCTCGCTGGCGATGGCGGCCCACGAAGCTTTCCGTGGCGCGCCTGCATCCTGCCCTTGCTGGCCTGCGCCGTGCTGCCGGCAGCCATTCTCATCGGCGGACCCGCAGTGTATATCCCGCGCGATCCCTTCATGGCGGGTCTGTGGAAAAACATCGCCGAGCTGCTGCCCATCACCGAGCGCATCCGGCTCACAGGCCTGCCGTGGCAGGTCGCCTTCGGTTGGTATCCCTTGTTCGTGCTGGCCTCCATCGTATTGCTGGCGATGAACGGTCCGCGCCGCGGAGCCAAGGCCTCGCTGCTCTTCCTCACCGTGCCGGTGGTGATCATGACGGGCCTGCAGTTCTATCAATCGCGCTGGGGCCTGCTGGTCGGCCCGCTCTACATCGCGCTGGCCGCCATTCTGGTGCCGCAGGTTTGGAAACTCGTGCCGCAACACAAGCTCGCGCGCGCCATCGCTTTCGTGCTGCTGCTGGCAATCGGCGTGTTTTTCGTCCGACCCACCTTCCTCAGCACCGTCGGCAGAGTCTGGCTGCAATACCGCAGCGAGAAAATCAGCATCCAGCCCGGCCAGGGACTCGCGCTGCTCCACCGCCAGATGGCCCGCGCCATCCTTGATGACGCCAACGGCGAGCCGGTCGTGCTCCTGTCCAGCCCTAACAGCTCATGCATCCTCTCCGCGCTCGGCGGCTTCCGCACCGTTGGCACGCTTTATTGGGAGAATGTGGAGGGGCTCAAATCCGCCGCCGCCGCGCTCAACGCGCAGACCGAGCAGGAGGCCTTCGACCTGCTCAAGAAACACGGCATCACCCATGTCTCGATGATGACTTGGGAAAACTTCATCGAACCCTACTTCAACATCCTCCACCAGACACCGCAGGAGGGCGTCACCGTGATGAACTCCTTCGGCAAGCGTGCCTTGTTTGACCGCACCATCCCGTCATGGACGCGGCCGCTGGTTTTTCCGCCCAATGTGCTGACCCAAGGCCTCAACCAGCAGGTGCTCATGCTGCGCGTGGCACCCGGCCAGGGTGAAATCGAAGGCCGCTACCACCTCGCGCGCTTCGTCCGTTTTGTAGAAGGCAAGCCGGATGTCGCCATGGAAGTGCTCGAACAAATCCTCAAGCAGGCACCGGCAAGCAGCCTGGCACGCGTTGAATACGCCGACCTGCTCGCCAGCAAGGGCCGCTTCGATCAAGCCATCGATGAACTGAAACTCGCACTCAAGGATGCCGACGCGCCGACCCGCGAGGGCTATACCCGAAATTTCGTCAACGGTCTGATGAGCGCGCGACAATACAAACCGCTCACCTCGCTGCTGCGCAATGTGGCCGCCTACAGCGATGCCACCCCCGGCACCATTCTGCAGTCCGCATGGCTGCTGGCCACGCTGCCGGACGAGGATGCGCGCGACGGCCCTTTCGCACTGGGTCTGGTCGAAGGCCTCGAAAAATCAGCCGATGGCAACCCCGAGCTAGTGCTGGCCAAAGCCGCCGCCCATGCCGCGACCGGTGATTTCACCACCGCACTCGCCGCACTCGACGAGCCGAACTTCGCGCAAAAAGCCAACCCGGAACAACAGCAGATCGCGGCATCCCTGCGCTTGTCCTATCAGCAAGGCAAAGTCTGGAGCCATGAACCTTGAAATCACCATCCTGATGCCTTGCCTCAATGAGGCGGAAACCCTCGCCGCTTGCATCGAAGCAGCGCGCAAGGGTCTAACGGATGCCGGGGCCGATGGGGAAATCCTCATCGCCGACAACGGCAGCAACGATGGTTCGCAAGAGATCGCCGCATCTCTCGGCGCGCGCGTCCTGCCGGTGGCCGAGCGCGGCTATGGCAATGCCCTGCGCGCAGGCATGGCCGATGCAAAAGGGAAATATATCATCATGGGCGATGCCGACATGAGTTATGATTTCTCCCGCATCGCGCCATTTCTCGAACGACTGCGCAAAGGCTGTGATCTCGTGATGGGCTGCCGCATGCCGCGCGGCGGCGGCACCGTGATGCCCGGTGCCATGCCGTGGAAACACCGCTGGCTCGGCAATCCCGTGCTCAGCTTCATCGGCCGCCTGTTTTTCAAGTGCCCGGCGCACGATTTCCACTGCGGCCTGCGAGGACTCAGCAAGGACGCGTTTCACCGCATGGAACTGCGCACCGGCGGCATGGAGTTTGCCTCGGAAATGGTCATCAAGGCCTCGTTGCGCGGCATGAAAATCGACGAGGTGCCGATCATTCTGCATCCGGATGGACGCTCGCGGCCGCCACACTTGCGCAGTTGGCGCGATGGCTGGCGGCACTTGCGTTTCATGCTGCTGTTCTCGCCGCGGTGGCTGCTGCTCTATCCGGGCATCACCTGCCTGCTTCTCGGCGGCGGACTGTTCCTGCGTTTGCTCGCCGGGCCGCTCAGGATCGGTGGCGTGAGCTTCGACCTCAACACCCTCGAAGTGGCCGGACTTGTCATGCTCTTCGGTTATCAAATGATCCTCTTCGCCTCGTTCGCGCGGATCTTCTCCTTCACCCGCGGTTTCCTGCCAGCCAACCACGCCTTGTCCCGCGCCTTCGGATTCTTCACCTTGGAAAAAGGCCTGCTCGGCGGTGGCATCGTCACCCTCGCCGGCATTGGCGTCATTCTCTACGCCGTGCTCGGCTGGGCCTCCACCGGTTTTGGCGATCTCGATCCCCAGCAAGCCACCCGCACCGTCATCGCCGGCCGCACCCTCGTCTCCATCGGCCTCCAAACCATCCTGTTCAGCCTGATCTTCAGCTATCTCGGCATCGATGATGTGACGACCAAGGAACGGAAATCATAAACCATTCACCATCCATGCACCCCGGTTATTTCCCCGTCCTCCTCTGGAGCATTGTCATCTTCATATCCTTTCTCGGCTACGGTGAAACCCTGCGCCGCGTGCTGCGCCGGCCGGAGTTCGATGACCTCGGCTGGGGCCTCACCGCCGCCTGGGGCATGGCCGCCACCCTTGCCATCGGCGGACTGCTCATGGCCTTCAAGCTCGCCGTCGCACCGATCCTCACCTCGGTGGTCGGACTCGGCGCGGTGATGGCCATCGTTCACGGCATGAGCCGCCTGCTCGGTGGCGGGTTTTCATTCTCCGCCCTGCGGATGCCACTTTCGGATGTGGTGCTGTATTTTCTCGCCGCGCTTGCCTTCGCCTCGTCGATCGCCTGGCCGCATCACATCGATCCCAACGACGACCTGATCTGTTATCTCATGCTGCCGGTGAAACTTCTCGCCACCGGCACCTTGATCGAGCCGTTCAGCTTCCAGCGAGCCGGCACTTTCGGCGGCCAGTCGATCCTGCAGGCGCTGGTGATGATCGTCGGTGCCGAGCGCAACGGCCACGTTCCGGACCGCGGCATGGCGATGCTGATGATCTTCGGCATGCTCGTCCACGCCACGCGCGGACTCAAAGGCCAGTATGCCGTCGCGCGTTTCCTGCTGCTCTTCGCCTTCTGGTTCGTGCCCGTGCCGCGCATCAGCACCAACGGCG
>CAXNHR010000168.1:0-3733 GCA_964202135.1 Luteolibacter sp.
CCATGCTGCGAGCCGCCGGCGTGAACTACGACATCCGCAAGGCCGATCCCTACGGCATCTACGAGCGCTTCAGTTTCCGCATACCGCTCGGCGACAAGGGCGATTGTTATGACCGCATCATGATCCGTTTCCTGGAAATGCGCGAGTCGCTCAAGATCCTCCGCCAGTCGCTCGACCAGCTTCCGGATGGCGACTACGTGAATCCGAAGGCGAAGATCCGCGGGTTCAAGCCACCCGTTGGCGAGGCCTACGCCCGCATCGAGGGACCCAAGGGCGAGCTCGGATTCCACCTCATCAGCGACGGCACGGTGAACCCGTATCGCTACCGCGTCCGTCCGCCTAGCTTCATCAATCTCACCCTGCTCGAAGACATGTGCCTCGGCCTCGACCTCGCCGACGTCGTCATCATCCTCGGCAGCATCGACATCGTGTTGGGGGAGGTGGACCGATGAAAACCGGAAAACCAACACGCTGGGTGCTGCCCGGTCTGGGCTTGTTCCAAGGGCTTGCCGTGACGGGCAAAAACATGGTCCAGAGTTTTTACAGAAAGGAGCGCATGACCACGGTGCAGTATCCGGAGGAACGCGCGCCGATCAGCCCGAATTTCCGCAATTTTCCGTTCCTCGTTTATGACAATGATCCCAAGTCCGGCCTGCGCTGCACCGCCTGCTCGATTTGTGAGAAGGAATGCCCGCCGCAATGCATCTACATCGTGCTGGAACGCGATGAGAACGGCAAATCCCTCAAGCGGCCGAAGGTCTTTGATATCGATCTGTCCGTTTGCATGAACTGTGGCATCTGCTCGGAAGTCTGCCCCTTTGATTCGATCTACATGGATGGCGAATATGAGCTGAGCACCGACGACCGCTTCGGCGGTTTGCTTTACGGACTGGACCGGTTGGCGAAATCCGCAGAATACCACATGAAACTCCGGCCCGAACAGGCATCCGAGGTGATGGCCCGCCGCAAGGCCGATGAGGAGAAAAAAGCCGCCGCAGCAGCCGCGAAGCTCGCAAAGGCAAAGGCCGATGCAGAGGCGAAAAATGCCGCCGAAGCGCAGCCTGCGGAAGAGAAAGGAGGCGAAGCGTGAATCTGTTCGCCGCGATTTCCACCGAGCCATCTTTCTTCTCGCTCGAGTTTCTCCCCCGCCTGCCGCAACGGCTGGTGGAGATGTTGTTAGAAAACTTCGGCGCTCCCGAATGGCTCGTCTCCATCGCCGGTTTCCTCGTAGCAGCCGGCACCGTGGTGGGCGTGTTCCTCGGCGGCTTCGCGTTGCTCTCGCTCATCGAGCGCAAAACGCTCGCCCGCATCCAGAACCGCATCGGTCCGAACAGGGCCGGCTGGTTCGGCATCCTGCAACCGGTGGCCGATGGCATCAAGATGCTCACCAAGGAGGACATTGTGCCGACCAAGGCCGAAAAATTCCTCCATCTGCTCGCGCCCATCCTGATTGTGGTGCCCGCCATCCTCGCGCTCGGCGTGATTCCCTACGGCCGCGAATGGACACCGGTGTCGCTGGAGCTCGGCCTCTTGTTCTTCTTCGCCGTGGGCTCTCTAACAGAGATTTCCGTTTTCATCGCCGGTTGGGCGAGTGGGTCGAAATTCCCGATGCTTGGCGCGATGCGCGCGATCTCGCAGATGGTGAGTTATGAGCTTCCGCTGATGATTTCCGCGCTGGGAGTCATCATGATTTCCGGCACGCTCTCACTGCCTCACATCGTAGAGCAGCAGGGCGGCTTTCATCTGGGTTTCATCCCGGCATGGAACCTGTTCACGCCTTGGGGCTTCTTCGCCGGCTTGCTGTTCTTCATCTGCAGCATCGCCGAAGCCAACCGCTGTCCCTTCGACCTGCCGGAAGGCGAGTCGGAAATCGTCGCCGGCCACATGACGGAATACTCGGGATTCAAATACGCGCTGTTCTTCATGGGTGAGTATCTCGGATTGTTCGCGATCTCGGCGCTCGGCATCACGCTCTTCCTCGGCGGCTGGCAGGCCCCGCTGCCGGGCCTCGGTTTCGTGCCCACCTGGATCTGGTTTTTCGGAAAACTTGCCTTCGTCATCTTCCTCTACCTCTGGATCCGCGGCACCTATCCTCGCGTCCGCATCGACCAACTCATGCGCTTCGCCTGGCTCTGCATGATCCCGATGGCGCTGCTCACCATTCCAGCCGCGGGGATTTGGCACTTCACCGGGCGCGGCCTTGTTTCGTGGATCGTCACCGTGCCGCTGCTACTCGTGCCGTGGGTGATCGTGGCGGTGATTTTCAATAAAAGGCTGGCCGCTGCCACTCGGACATACACTTTCGCAGAATAGGACGAACAGGACTTACATGACCTACTTTCCATGACACCGCTCCTCATGCTCGCGCCACTGATCCTCCTTGCCGCTATCGGCGCGGTTTGGATGGCGCGGCCGGTGCATGCGGCGCTCATGCTGGCGCTTACGCTGGCGCTTGTCGCCGTGCTTTATCTGGCGCTCGGCGCGGACTTCATCGGCCTGGTGCAGTTCGCCGTCTATGTCGGCGCGGTGGCGGTGCTGATCGTGTTCTCGCTACTCATCACGCGTCCCGGCGATGAGGCGGAGGAAATAGAGCGTCGGCCGAGGTCACTGGTCACCGGTCTGCTTTGCACTCTGCCGGTGCTTGCGGTGCTCGCCTACGCCGCGGTTTCCGGCAGCAACGTCAAACTCATCCCGTGGCAGCCGGAGTTATCCATCGCCGAACTTGGTGAAACGCTCTTCACCAGCCACGCACCGGCAGTGCTGGCGCTGGCCGTGCTGCTCACCGCCGTGATGATCGGTGCCGCATTGTTCGCCCGCGAACCGGTAAAACCCCATAACGATTCCTCCGAGAAATGACTCCTCTCGCCATGATGCTCACGCTGTCCTCAGTGCTCTTCGCGCTGGGCCTGCTCGCCGTGCTCACCCGGCGCAATGCGATCCTCGTGTTGGTCGGCATCGAACTCATGCTCAACGCCGCGAACCTCAACTTCATCGCCTTCTGGGCCTTTGATTCGCCAGCCGCGCACAATGCCGCCGAGCCCGCCCTATCAGGTCCGATGTTTGTGATGTTCGCCATCGCCATTGCCGCCGCGGAGGCCGCCGTGGGCCTGGCCATCATCCTGATGGTCTTCCGCCACACCCGCTCGACCGATCTCAACAAACTGGATTCGCTCCATGGCTGATAATTACCATCTCCTGCTCTGGTGCGTGCCGCTGCTCCCGCTGCTGGCGGGCGGCATCATTGCGTTTCTGCCTGATGCCAAAGGCCGGATTGCTTCGAAACTGGCGATCGGTGCCTTGTTCGTTTCCTGCCTGCTGGCACTTGGCGCGCTGGGTTGCGTCCTGCCTGCGGGAACGGTGCGAATCCCCGCACCGCTCACTTGGTTCACCTTCGGCGATGTCACATTGAAAATCGGCCTGCTGCTCGATCCGCTCAGCGCGGGCATGGCGGCGATGGTCACCTTTGTCGCATTGTGGATCTTCATCTACAGCCTCGGCTACATGGAGAAGGAAAAGCGCTTCGGCCGCTTCTTCGGGTTCTTATCATTATTCTGCGGCGCGATGCTGATGGTGGTGCTCTCCAACAGCCTGCTGCTGCTTTTCATGGCGTGGGAACTGGTGGGTTTAGCATCCTATCTGCTGATCGGTTTCTATTATGAAAAACCCTCAGCCGCAGCCGCCGCGCAGAAAGCCTTCATCACCACCCGCATCGGCGACATGGCCTTCTTCCTCG
>CAXNHR010000169.1:0-3705 GCA_964202135.1 Luteolibacter sp.
GAGCCGATGGAAACCTCGGTGCGCGTCCGCTACCGCCTCGATGGCAAGCTGATCCATGTGGATACCCATCCGAAAAAACTGCTGCCTCCCATCATCGCCCGCCTCAAGGTGATGAGCGGCACCATGTCGATCGCGGAAAAACGCCTGCCGCAGGACGGCCGCATCCAGCTCAAGATGGGCGACAAGGAGGTGGACCTGCGCGTTTCCTCCGTGCCGTCCAACCACGGCGAGTCGATCGTCATGCGGATTCTCGACAAGACCGCGCTGCTGCTCGGCCTGCCGGAGCTCGGTTTCTTCTCGGACGACCAGCACACCTTCGAGCAATTGCTAGGGCTGCCCGACGGCATCCTGCTCGTCACCGGCCCCACCGGTTCCGGCAAAACCACCACCCTCTACGCCTGCCTCAACGTCATCAACAAGCCGGACAAGAAAATCATCACCGTCGAGGATCCGGTCGAGTATGAGCTTCCCGGCATCAACCAGGTCATGGTCAAAACCGACATCGGCATGACCTTCGCCGCCGCGCTGCGAGCGATGCTGCGCCAAGCCCCGAACATCATCATGATCGGGGAAATCCGCGATGCGGAAACCGCCAACATCGCCATCAACGCCTCGCTTACCGGTCACTTGGTTTTCTCCACCCTGCACACCAACGACGCGCCCTCCGCCGTCGCGCGTCTCGCCGACATCGGGGTGAAGCCGTTCCTGATCGCCTCCGCCGTGCGCGCGGTGCTCGCCCAGCGCCTGGTTCGCAAGCTCTGTCCGATCTGCAAGGCCCCCGCCGTGCTCACCGACAAGGAAATGCGCGCCCTGTCGCTGGACGCATCCCGCATGACCGAAGCCACTATTTTCGGCCCCGTGGGCTGCGAAAAATGCCGCAACAACGGCTACAAGGGCCGGATGGGCATTTTCGAGCTGTTCCTCATCGATGATGAAGTCCGCCAGATGATCAACACCGGCCTCACCACCACCCAACTCCGCCGCCGGGCCCGCGAACTCGGCATGCGCACGCTGCGTGAGGACGGCATCCGCAAGGTGCTCGCCGGCCTCACCTCCGGCAGCGAAGTCGTTCACGCCACCATGTCGGACGCCGATTAAATTCCAGACCTTCAGACCTTTAGACTTCCCGTCCCATGGACAACCACCAGATCATCGAACTCCTCGAATCGCGCGGCCTCATCGATCAAAGCCTCGCCCAGGACATCCTCGCGGAGGTCAACCAGAGCGGCAAGGAAATCGCCGAAATCCTCGCCGACTTCCAAGTCATCCAGCACCGCGATGATATCTGGCCGCTGGTCGCCACCGAGCTCGGCACCCAGATGGTCGATATCCGCAACTGGACACCGCCCGAGGCACTGCTCGCACTGGTGCCCGCCGGCACCGCCCGCCTCCACGGCGCCCTGCCCGTGCAGTTCGATGAAACCGGCCTCTCAGTCGCACTTGTCGATCCACTCAACCCGCAGACCGTCGAAGACCTGCGCTTCGCCCTCGGCCGCGAAATCCACGTCGTGGTGGCACCCGATTACCTCGTCGAATCGAAGATCAACGATTGCTACGGCGGCGAGGGCAAGGCGATGGAGGACATTCTCGCCTCGTTCGAACTCGGCGGCGACTCGATCAGCGCCCAGGATCTGGAGTCCGAGGCAAACTCCGCTCCCATCATCCGCTATGTCGATCTGGTCCTCTATCAGGCGATCAAGGAAAAGGCATCCGACATCCACTTCGAGCCCTTTGAAAAGGACTTCAAGATCCGCTACCGCGTGGATGGCGCGCTTTATGAAATGGCGCCGCCGCCGGTCCACCTCGCGCTGCCCATCCTTTCGCGCGTCAAGGTCATGTCCAACATGAACATCGCCGAGCGCCGCGTCCCGCAGGACGGCCGGATCGTCAAGCAGGTGGGCGACAAACAAGTGGACATGCGCGTTTCCTCGCTGCCCACCCATCACGGCGAGTCCATCGTGCTGCGCGTGCTCGACCGCTCGTCGGTCAATCTCACCCTCGAAAACCTCGGCCTGCCCGAGCACATCTACGATTACGTCACCGAGACCATCGAGAAGCCCAACGGCATCTTCATCGTCACCGGCCCCACCGGTGCCGGCAAGACCACCACCCTCTACGCCGCCCTGCGCCGCATCAACACCATCGATTCCAAGCTCCTCACAGCCGAGGACCCCGTGGAATATGACATCGACGGCATCATCCAGATCCCCATCAACGAAGCCATCGGCCTCGATTTCCCCCGCGTCCTGCGCGCCTTCCTCCGTCAGGACCCGGACCGCATCATGATCGGGGAAATGCGCGACAAGGAAACCGCCACCATTGGCATCCAGGCGGCGCTCACCGGGCACTTGGTGCTTTCCACCCTACACACCAACGACTCCGCCGGGGCCGTCACCCGTCTCATCGACATGGGCTGCGAGCCATTCCTCGTCGCCGCCTCGCTGGAAGGAGTGCTTGCCCAGCGTCTGGTGCGCACCATCTGCAAGGACTGCAAATCCCCCTACGAACCCAACGAGGCCATCCTCAGCCAGCTCGGCATTTCCGCCCACGAACTCGGCGACAAACAATTCTTCACCGGTGCCGGCTGCAACTCCTGCGGCCAGACCGGTTACCGCGGCCGCCGCGGCCTCTACGAACTGCTCAACATCACCGATCCCGTCCGCGAATTGATCACCGGACGCGCCCCCACCGTCGTTATCAAGCAGAAGGCCATGGAGCTGGGCATGAACACCCTGCGCGAAGATGGTTTACGCAATATTTACCTTGGCCATACAACCATCGAAGAAGTTCTCAAATACACCTGAATCCGTCGATTTTCCCATCGCCATCCCGAAAATTTTTCAGTTCGCTCCCCGAACAAGACACTCAAAACCCCAAGCACACCAATCCCATGCCCAACTTCCAATACGCAGCCCTCGACGCCAAAGGCGAGGAAACCACCGGCATCGTTTCCGCCAACAGCGAGGCCGAGGCCATCCAACAGCTCCGCACCCAAGGCCTTTACCCCACCCAGATCCAGGAACAGGGCAAGGGCAAGAAAGGTGCAAAGACCGTTGCCCCGGGCAAGCGCAATGCCAAGGCCAAGCCCAAGGCCTCCAAGTCCAATCTCGGCGGCCGCGTGAAGCCCAAGAACCTGATGATCTTCACCCGCCAGCTCGCCACCCTCATCGATTCCGGCCTGCCACTGCTGCGCAGCCTCACCGTGCTCGAAAAACAGGAGCCGAACCCGGTCCTGCGCGCCACCGTCGCAGCCCTCGCGGAAAACGTCCAAGGCGGATCCACCTTCTCGGAATCGCTCGCCCAGCACCCCAAGATCTTCAACAAGCTCTACGTCAACATGGTCAAGGCCGGCGAACTCGGCGGTGTGCTCGAAATCGTCCTCAACCGTCTCGCCGAATATCAGGAAAAGGCCCAGAAACTCAAAAACAAGATCGTTTCCGCGATGGTCTATCCGGTGATCGTCATGTTCATCGCCGTCGCCATCCTCGTCTTCCTGATGATTTTCATCGTGCCCAAGTTCAAGGAGATGTTCGCCAACACCGACCAGGAACTGCCGATGATTTCCAAGATCGTCTTCGGCACCTCCGAGTTCTTCCTGGCCCGGCCGCTCGTTCTTCCCAACATCGTTTTCGTCTTCATCGCCGTTGGCATCGGCGTGTTCCTCTTCAACCTCTGGGGCCGCAGCAAGGGTGGGCGCAAGGCCAT
>CAXNHR010000170.1:0-3663 GCA_964202135.1 Luteolibacter sp.
GGACTTCATAGGTCGGCGATTTGGATGACTTCGTTGGTGGCCGTGCCAGTGGTGGTGAGCTTCTGGGCGACCGCTCGGGTGGTGTTGGTGACGACTCCAGGCGTGGTTTCGAGCCAGATGACCGGTGAGAGTTGCACCGCGTGAAACGTGCGGTATGGACCGCCCGCGTTGCCGAGAATGCAGAGCCGCCCGAGGATCATCGGAGTCACGCCGGCATCCGGTGGCCCCTGTGCGACGGATCGCAGAATGGGTGTCACCTGCGCGAGCAGGGCGATCTGGTTGGCTGACGGATACGGTGGATTGGCGCTTGTCGGCATGCCCTCGGTGCCACGGTTCACGTCGTTTTCGACGATGACCAAAAACGTGCGGGTGCTGGTCGGTTCGCCTGATCCCTCGCGCCAGGTGATCTCGCCCATGAGGGTGATTTCGGCGAACTGGGTTTCGCCATCGAGTCCGAGGGCGCTGTCGATGCCGGTGGTGTTGAAGCTCAGCAAGCATTGGTAGGTTGGCGCGTCGTCGCCTTCGGCGGGCATCGTCCACTCCGGGCTGTGCGCGAGATAGGAGCCGCCGAACTGGTTGCGCGGCTTGACGCCGAACTGGATTTCCAGCGCGGCCGGATCGCCGATGAGCGCGGGGGTGAGCCCGTTTTCGAGAAACGCCACCTGGAGCCGGGCGGAGTCGCCGCGCTTGAATTTCAGCGGGGCGAGCGGACTGCGTTGTCCAGGCCCCTGGATGAGTTGGAGCGTCTCAAGATCGACGTGGAGCTTCACGCCCATGCCTGCCTGTCAACCGCGCTCACCACTTGCCGAGAGGGCAATGCATCGCACGCATGGCGGCCTTGGCGTCCAGATTGCAGCCGCACTTCGAGCAGCGGTTTTCGGAGGAAATCAGGAACTCGCATTCCGCACACACGGCGAGGCGGGCGGCCTTGGCTTCGGGCGTCACCGGATCGACGTTGGCGGCGATGCTGCGGCATTCATGGACGACCGCCCTGCCAAGCGACACGGCCTGCGCAACGAGCGACGGGGTGGAATAGACCGCGCGGATGCGGTTGAACGCACCCGGATCAATATGGAGGATGCCGTTTTCCACGGTGCCTGCGGCGAGGCATGCGGCGACATAACCGGCGGGTTTGCCTGGTGCGACGGCGTGAAGAGTGGCGACGGGAATGGTAATCATGAATTTCAGGGTGCGGCGAGCGCGTCGAGGTTGGCCTGGGTGACGGTGACGGAACCGGCGCGGCTGCCGCAGTCGTCGAGGTTGTTGAGATTGATCGAGCCGAGGCTGACGAACGCGTCCGGCGAGACGCCCGCGATGTGGCGGTTGAGCAGGATGCCGAACACTGCGTTGTCACAACAATGGTATTGGCAGGGATTTCCCGCATCATACTCCAGATCGATTTCCGTGTCGGCTTCGAGCGTTCCGGCGATGAACACGTTGCCGATGGAAGGGCAGCCCTGATAGACTTGGCCTGCCACCGGGCTCGTCACCGTCAGACGCCCGGTGCCGTCATGGCACGGTTCCGACTGGCAAAGCAGCGAGAGATAGTAGCCTGCGCACCCTTCGTTCATCGTCTTGCGCAGCGAGTCACGCGAGGTGAGGCGTTTGATAGGAAGATAGGCGGTGCCGTTGATGATGAACTCCGTCACTCCGGGATTGCCGGGAATGTTGGAAAAGGTGAACGCGTGGCTGTCTCCGGGCGAGAGGTTGTGGCGTTGCGACACGTTCTGCACCGTCACTGTCACCCAGTAGAGCCCTTCCGCCTGCGCGCTGGGCGCGGCTCCCAGAGTCGCGGTGACAATGATTTCTTCCGTTGAGTTTTCCCCGACATGACAAGCCGGGGTGGCGGCTGAGACAACGAGCGAGAGCGGAGCGGCGGCGGGGCGCACGGGTTTCCTGCGAGAACTTCGGCCGCCACCGCTGCCCGTGCCACCACCACCACCGCCACCTCCTATCCCACCGCTGCCTGAGCCACCGCCGCCGCTTGTGCTAACGCCACTTGTTCCGCCCGATGGAAGGGGCGGTTGCGGATCGGATTCAGGGGCCAAAGATTCGTCAGGAAACTTCGTCGGCGGTGATTCGCCGGGAACTCCGCCGCTTGTTGTGCTGGCGGAACCAACTGGCGGAACTGTCGGGCAGTTGCCGAAATAGCTGTTGGGGTATTGCGGATCGATGAATGGTGACTCGGTGCCGTTTTGGGGGTAGGGCTGGAACCCCTGCTGGTTGGGATTGCCCGCGCCGCCGGATGCGAGACAGGACGGGGTGAGAACCGTCCAGTCGTCGGCCCTGAAATCGGATTCGGTGAAATCGGTGTTGAGAACCGGGCGGATGACCCGTGCGCCGATCATATCGGCCTCTCGTTCCTGATAAATCAGGTGGAACAGCGCGTTCTGGTAGATGATCCAGCGCAGCGAGTTGGAGGGTAAGGCCGCGCCCGTGGCCATGTAGGGGTTTTCCCATCCGGCACGGCGCACGGCCCATCCGTTGCGAGCGTATTGCGCGGCCAGTGGCCAAATCATGCCGATGCCTTCCATAAGTCAGAGATCAGGTGTTGGGGATGAGATCGCGCTGCACGAACACGCGGAAGGTCTGTGACGATCGGGTCGCGAGTTCCGACTCCGGGAATGCGGGCGATGCGTGCATGATCGTCCATTGCAACTCGGCGATGGCGAGGAACCCGGTGCGGTAGTCCCCTTCGTAGTTGCCAATCGCGTCGGCGAGAGCGGTCGATGTGAATTCAGCCGCGATGCGGTAGCGTGGATCAGCCGGGCCGCCCAGATCTTCGATGGTGCCGCTGGAACTCAGCAGCACGGTTTCCCCATCGAACTCGCGGAGTTGGAACTTGAGATCCGTCACAGGCAGATCCTGCAACACGCCGTCTTTCCAAAACCCCACGTCGAGAAACAGCACGTCCCCGCGCTTGGCGAACAACACAGCCTTGTCCGCGGCTGCCGTGGCTTGGCCGGAGCTCGCGACATAGCCGCTGCGCAAGTCCACGTTCAATTCCACGCCGATGCTGTCGTTCATCGCAGTGTCTTCAATCCCCATTGCGATCAGGTGCGCGGCGGAGGTGCCGCTGGCATTGGTCGCCTTGAGGCTCACCACATAGACGCCCGCCACCTCCGCCGCCCCGGAAATCAAGCCCGTTGAAGCGGAAATCGACAAACCCTCCGGAAGTCCGGTTGCGACCCAGCCGGTCGGGGTTTCGCTCGCATAAGGCTGATAGACAAACGGTTGTTTGCGGCGATAGCCGAGAACGGAAGTGGTGTTGGAAATGACGGGGATGGCCATGGTGTTTTATTAGCTGATTGTCGCCTTGCCGAGACCTTCGGGTTCTTCGCCGGTGAGGGCCGCCTTGAGGCCGTTGAATGCGACGAGTCCGCGTGGGTCTGTCTGGTGGTCGTCGGTGTCGAAGCGCACGAGCCGGCCGCGCAGAATGAAGTTGGGAGTTGCCAGCGTGGTGGGAGTGGCCTCCGTGGCTCCGTAGATCACACGGTCCACGACGCAGGTATCCACCGCCTCCACCAGCTTACGGACAACGCGCAGGCCGAAGCTGTGGGACGATGGAACGCTCGTGAGCATGAAGCTGTGATCGAGCGAAGGCGGCAGGAACGTGACGTCCGCGATGTTGCTCGGGTTGGCTGGGTTGCCAGACGGAAGACC
>CAXNHR010000171.1:0-3642 GCA_964202135.1 Luteolibacter sp.
AGGCCCCGGTGATGGCCGCGGTGCGCGTCCCGCCATCGGCCTGCAACACATCGCAATCCACCCAAAGCGTGCGCGGCCCGAGTTTGTCGAGATCCACCACGGCCCGCAGCGCCCGTCCGATCAGCCGCTGGATTTCCGTGGTGCGACCATCCAGTTTGCCGCGCGAAATGTCCCGCTGCTTCCGATCCAAGGTCGCGTAAGGGAGCATGGAATATTCCGCCGTGAGCCACCCGCCCGGCACCTTCTGCACCTGCATCCAGCGCGGTACCGCTTCGTCGATTGTCGCCGCGCAGACGACTTTGGTATTGCCGAAAGAAACCAGCACGGACCCAGCCGCGTGTGGTGCAATGCCTGGTTCGAAAGTTACCGGACGCAACACGTCCGCCGCCCGCCCGAAAGATCGTTCCATCCGCGCATCCAAGATCGGGTCCCGCCGCAAAGCAAGACTCAAGCCGCCTCGATCGCCGCGTGGTCGATCGTTTTCAGGCGCTTTGCCTTCGAGCCCAACTGCGGGATGCAGTCGATCAAGGCGCGCGTGTAGGCGTGCTGCGGATGCCGCAGGATTTCTTCCGTCAGGCCTTGCTCGACGATACGGCCGCGATACATGACTAGCACCCGCGAGGCGAATCCCGAGACAATCCCGAAGTTGTGCGTGATCAGGATCACGGCCATACCGAAGCGCTCTTTCAACGATCCCAGCAATTCCATGATCTGCGCCTGGATGGTCACGTCCAGCGCAGTGGTCGGCTCGTCCGCGACCAACACGTCCGGCTGGCAGGCCAGCGCCATGGCGATCATGACGCGCTGCTGCATTCCGCCGCTCAATTGGTGCGGATAATCGTGCATGCGGGCCGCCGGATCGACGATGCCGACCGCGTCGAGCCACCGCACGATCTCCGCATCGACGTCCGTGACATCGCGGCGATGCAAACGGATCGCCTCCCCGATTTGGCTCCGCACCGTGTAAACCGGGTTGAGCGACGTGCTTGGCTCCTGGAAAATGTAGGCGATCTTTCCGCCGCGCAACTTGCGCAAGCGGGCCGCGTCCATCGTCATGACGCTTTCGCCATCGAAGAGTATTTCCCCGCCTTTGATCACCGCCGGCGGCACAGGCAACAGCCTCGTCAGGGCCAGCGCGGTCACGCTTTTGCCGCTGCCACTCTCGCCAACGATGGCCAAGGTCTCACCGGCGGCCAATTCGAAGGAAGCATCCTTCACCGCTTCAATCGTGCGGTCTTCGAGGACGAAATCGATGCAGAGGTTGCGGACTTGGAGGATGGGTTGGCTCATTGTCTTTCCGATCGGGTTTCCACCGCCTGCCGCAGCGCGTCCCCCGTCAGGTAAAACGACAGTGCCGCGATGAGAATGGCAAGCCCAGGGAACAAAATCAGCCACCAAGCATCGAGAATGTAGGTCTTGCCGTCGGCGATAATGTTGCCCCACGTGGCCTGGGGCGGTTGCACGCCGAAGCCGAGAAAGCTCAAGCCGGCCTCGGCCAGGATGGCCTCCGGCACCCCGAGCACGGCCGTGACCAAAATCGGGGCCGCCGCGTTGGGCAGCATGTGACGGAAAATGATTTTTGGGCCGCGCTGCCCGAGTGTCCGCGCAGCCTGCACATAGGCTGACTCGCGCAAGGTGAGGAATTCCGCGCGGACCAGACGCGCGGTACCCGTCCAGCTGACCAGGCCGATCACGATGATGATGTTGAAAATGCTCGGACCGACCAGCGCCACGGCCGTGAGGATGAGGAAAAATGTCGGGAAGCACATGATCGCATCGACGAAGCGCATGATGAGGTTGTCCACCCACTTGCCGAAATAACCCGCCACCGCACCGACCGTCACCCCGATGAAAAGCGAAACGAACACCGCGACAAATCCGACCGTCAGGGAAATGTAGGCCCCGTTGAGCAAGCGACTGAAGACATCGCGTCCGAGATTGTCCGTGCCGAGCCAATTGACCGAATCGGGCGGGAGTAGTTTCCGCTCAAGGTTGGTCGCATCGGGGTCCATCGGCCACGGAATACCGAGGACATCAAGCACGAAGAAGGCCACGGCAATGACGGCAAGCAGGCCGACCATGCCGAGGGCGCAGAGTCCGATTTTGTTCGCGCGAAAACGGCGCAGGGACCGCTCCATCGGACTAGCGGCGACCTCGAGAGGTTCTGGTGTCGTCGTGATCATTCCAATCGCACCCTCGGATCGACCACCGCGTAAAGCACGTCGGCCAGCAGGTTGCCGAGCAGCACGAGCGCCGCGGTGACAAAGTTCAGCGCGACGAGCGTCGGGTAATCACGTTCCAGCACCGCCTCGTAGCCCAAGCGCCCCATCCCGGGGTAGGCGAAAATGTTTTCGATGATGACCGCACCGCCGATCAGCGCGGGCAGGAGCATTCCTATGCCGGTGATGAGCGGGCGCACCGAGTTGCGCAGGGCATGCCGGTAAAACACCGCGTTCTCGTCGAGTCCCTTGGCCCGTGCCGTGCGGATGTAATCCTCGCGCAGAGTTTCAATCATGCTCGCCCGGATGAAGCGCGACTGCACGGCCACGCCGCCGATGGCGAGGATCGAGGCCGGCAGCATCACATGCCACCATCGGTCAAGAAAGACCTCCAGGCCATTGGCGAAAGTGACACCGATCGTATGCGTCCCGAGGATCGGCACCGCCCCGTAGTTGACCAGGCCGATGGCCAGCAGATAGGAAACCCAGAACCCCGGCAGCGCAATGAAGACAAAGGCCAGGACGCTCGTGATCACATCCGGAGGTCGCCCCGCATGCCGCGCCCCGTAAACGCCGAGCAAAAGACCGAAACTCAAGGACAGCGCCAGCGCCCCGAGGTTGAGAGCGAGGGTGGCGGGGAGGCGCTCGGCGATCTTCGCCAGCACCGGCCGCTCGTCCTTGATGCTGCGCAACTCACCGGTGAAGAGGTCACGCATGATGAACCCGTATTGCTCGTGCAGGGGCTTATCGAGGTGGAATTTCTCGCGAAAGATCCGCTTCACATCCTCCGAGACTTTGGGATTCAACTCGCCCCAGGGATACGGACTCCCCGGCGTCAGCGTGATGATGAAAAATGAAATCAGGCTGATGAAAAACAAAAGCACGACCGAGGCGAGGAGACGGCGGATGATGAAGACGGTCATGGCTTACTCGCTGGCCTCCTTGGCGTATTCCGGGCGGTAAAACCACTCGAGGTAGTGACTCCACCCCGCTTTGGTCATTGTCACAGGTTCGTCGATCCAGGTGCCATCCGGCCCCGGCCGCTTCACGCGGAAGGCATCCTTCCACATGACATATGTTCCCTCGGGCACAAAAAGAAACAGATACGGTTGGTCGTCGTAGATCAACTGCTGCAATGCGCCGCACTGGCGGATGATCTCGTCGCGGTCGAATTCCTCGCGCACCGACTCGAGCAGGCGGTCGGCTTCCTTGCTCTGGTAGCCGACCATGTTAAGACGCTCGGGCTCGGTCTGGGACGAGTGCCAGATCTGGAACTGGTCGAAGCCCTGCCCCAAGGCCCAGCCGAGCACCACGGCATCGAATTCCCCCTGGTTGACGAAGCGCTTGAGAAAGACCGCCCACTCGTACATCTCGACCGTGACCTCGATCCCGATCGCCCGGAGGTTTTCCTGCACGAGTGTCG
>CAXNHR010000172.1:0-3523 GCA_964202135.1 Luteolibacter sp.
CGTCAGAACCTGCGCCGCCAGCTCCGCCATTTCCAGCGTTGCCGCCATTTCCGGCGAAACCATCCGTGCCAGCTACGGCTCCAGCGCCGCCTGCCGCGCCGCCGAGTCCAGCCAATCCGCCCGCGCCGCCGTTGCCGCCCATTCCGCCAACCGTTCCTGATTCACCAGGCGACGCACCATCGGTGCCAGCGGCACCATTGCCACCCAAGCCACCGTCACCACCAAAACCACCCGCGCCGCCATTGCCATGAGCACCAGTGCCACTTGCAATACCGCCCGCGCCGCCCGCGCCGCCCGCGCCGCCATCACCGGCAGATCCGCCGTCTCCTCCATTTTCTCCCGGGAGGACGCCATCCACGCCAAAAGCACCATCGCCGCCATTGCCGCCAAGACCACCATTACCGGCATTCGCCGCCCCCGATGCATTTCCTCCGATACCACCCGCGCCACCCGCGCCACCGTTCTCGCCCGCACCGCCGTTACCTCCGTCGCCGCCGTTACCTTCCACCCCGTTGACACCGGCCACACCGGCCACACCGGCTACACCATCGATAGCTCCGCCCTTGCCGCCCTTGATGGTGCCGCGGTTCTCAATCTTCAATGAACTTCCAGAAATTCCAGCGCCGCCTTTACCACCCTTGCCGCCCAAACCTCCCATGCCACCCTTGCCACCCAAACCTCCCGCTGCACCATCTGCGCCGTCTGCACCATTCAAGCCGTTGGCGCCGTCTTCGCCAACGCCCCCATCCTGACCATCACCCCCGCTGCCACCCACACCGCCGGAACCACCCACGCCACCAGCTCCGCCTTCGCCCCCGGTCACCGTTACCTTTTTGGCTATTTGTAACATAGCGTTAGAGCCGCTGTATCCTGCCTTACCGGCTCCTCCTTCTGTGCCATCTGCGCCCATCCTACCGTCGGCCCCATCAACTCCAAAACCTCCGGCGGCACCATTTTCACCGCTGCCACCCGCGCTGCCGACCAACCCAGCGGAGCCCGTAGTGGTCGTTACCGTCACAGGGGAATCAGCGCTTGTAGGAATCAAACCAGCGGCATCCAGCGAGGGCCATAAAATCACCAACGACGCAGCTAGGCCTGGGGCGATCACGTTGCATGAGACCAAATTCATTGCCATGCGCATCGCGTCCTTGCTGCTGGATGATTCGTTCGATTGGACGTTAGATTGAAAAGGAGATGACACTGGATTTTTTTTCTTGCGCTTCATAATCTCTAAAAATGTTTCATTGATACAAACGGGAAGATCAAAAAAAATAAATCTTCACCAGCGTAGCGCAACATATGCACCATGCCCACCCAAGGATCATAGATGCGGATTATCATTCCCTGCAGCGGCCGGAAAAACCCCTTTTTCCCCGCCTCCGGTCCGGCCACCGGCTCTTTCAACGGCCTTCATCCCAAAAGCAATTTCCTAGCAGCTTGCCATGGGGACGGCGGGGCGTATCGTCGCCGCCTTAGCGCATGACGCCGTTTCTGAGAAAGATCCTGGGGATGAATTGGGTGCTCGTTTTCGTGATGTACGGGCTCCTGATCTTCGGTGTGTTCATGATCGAGAGCGCGGCGCGGCATCTCGCGGTGTCCAAGGACGCGCTCGCCCAGTATGGCAGTGCGGGGGCTTATTACGCGGCGATGCAGAAGCAGTGGATCCTGGTGGGTAGCGTGGCGTTTTTCGGCGCGGCGCTGGTGGATTACCGCTGGATCCGCTGGCTGGGAATTCCGTTTTACGTGGTGAGCCTCGGACTGATGGCGATGGCCATGCAGCAGGACGATTCGGTGCACCGCCTGACGATCGCCGGTTTTTCATTTCAACCGGCCCAGCTCGGCATTTCCTCGGGAATCATCCTGATCGCGTGGTTGCTGCAATCGCTGCCGAAAGTCCACCGCTGGTTTGGCTCGCCCTTCAGCAGGATTGCCATCATCGGCGCGGTGGCGGCGGCACCCTTCATGATGGTCATGAAAATGGGCGACATGGGGTCCGCGCTGGTTTGGATCCCGGTGGCGATCGTAGCGCTGTTGGTGGGCGGCGCGCCGTTCCGGTATCTGTCGTTCATGGGCTTTCTGGCCGCCGGGTTTTTGCCATTGCTCTACTTCGTGGCCCTGCCGCTGGTTTCCGAGCGCGGCCCGGAGCGGATCGATACCTGGCTGCGCATGATGCGCGGCCAGGAGGTGGACATTTCCGACGAAGGCTGGGCGCCGCATTACATTTCCATGGCCGTCGGCAAGGCGGGCTGGAAGGGCGTCGGCTGGAACGCCACCGCCGAGCAGGGTTCGCTCCACGCCAAGGGCTTCATCCCGCGGGACACGGCCCACAACGACTACATCTTCGCAGTGATCGCCGAGGAGATGGGTTTCCGCGGCAGCCTGCTGCTGCTCACCGCCTTCGCGCTGCTGATGATTCTCGGGTTGTTCATCGCGTTTTACAGCCGGGATGTCTGCGGCCGGGTGCTGGCCAGCCTGGTGGTGGCGTTGTTTTTCGCCCACGTGTTCGAAAGCATCGGCATGTGCGTGCTGATCCTGCCGATCACCGGCATCCCGATGCCGCTGGTCAGCTACTCCGGCACTTTTGTGGTCACTTGCATGGCGCTGCTGGGCCTGGTCCAGAGCGTCTGGATCCACCGCAATGCGAAACCCGGGCTGCCCGTCAAGGCCCCGGCGGACTGAAAAAATCCTGACTCCCGGGTGCTCGTCCCGCAGGCCGTGCGCAGGGCAAAAATATCCGGGTTGCGGGAAGGCCTGTCTTGTGCCTCTTTGTGGGGCGACACGCCATGGCTGCCACCACCAAAAAATCCGAGCGCAGTGATCTTTTCCCCTTCGAACTGGTCCGCCCCGAACTCGAAAAAGTGGAAATTGCGATCCGCGAGCAGGTCCGCGCATTCGATCCCGCCATCGAGCCTTACGTCGCCTACATCTGCAACACCTCCGGCAAACGCATCCGTCCGGCGCTCTCCATCCTCGTCGGCGGCGCGACCGGCGGAGTCACCGATGATCACCTCAAAATCGGTGTCATTCTCGAGCTCATCCACATGGCCACTCTGGTCCATGACGACATCATCGACGGCGCGAACACCCGCCGCATGGTGCCCACCGCCAATGCCAAGTGGGGAAACTCGCTCTCGGTTCTGCTCGGTGACGCGCTGTTTTCCCACGCCCTCACCCTGGCCACGGATTTCGACAGCATCGACATCTGTCGCAAGGTTGGCAACGCCGCCCGCGAAGTCTGCCAAGGCGAAATCATCCAGACCCAGCGGCGTTTCGACCTCACCTTCACCAAGGCCGACTATTTCCGCGTGATCGGCATGAAGACCGGGGCTCTTTTCGCCTCCGCCACCGGCCTCGCCGGCAAACTTTCGGGGCTTGATGCCGAAACCGAAGACCGCCTCGCCAGCTACGGCATGAAACTCGGCACCGCTTATCAGATTTACGACGATTGCCTGGATCTGGTCGGCTCCGAAGAAGTCGTGGGCAAAACCCTGCGCACCGATCTGGTGAAGGGCAAGCTCACCCT
>CAXNHR010000173.1:0-3506 GCA_964202135.1 Luteolibacter sp.
ATGTCGCCACGGGGGCAGTCGGTGGAGCGGGAGCAGTGAAGAAATTGCATGGCACCGGGCGGTTTCTCGGCGTCTTCAGGTCGGTGCCCGCCGGGCAGTCCGGCCACCTCTTCGCCATGCCGGTTTGAACCCTCAAATCCGCAGGATTCGCCCCCCGTGACCGCTTGCGTCCTCCGGGCTTTGGGCTGAAGATTGTCGGCGTTGGGATCAATCAAGATCCCCAAAAAATACCAAATCCATGAAAATCCATAACATGATCCTTGGAGTTGCCTGTGTGGTGGCTTTGGGGATGTCTTCCGCAAGCGCCGCGTTCTTGGTCAATGAAGCAAGCGGCACGGAAATCTATAGCAGTTCGGGGACCCATACCGGCACCTTTGCCACCGGGTTGAACATTCCTGTGGGAATCGCCGAGGGCGGCGGTTACGTGTTCATCGGAGAATACGGCACCGGACAAACCCTGAAATACTCGACAGGTGGCGCTTATCTCGGAGTTGTGAACAGCGGCGCAAATGCCGGATGGGGAACAGCAGGATTGGCCTTTACCAACGGGCGTATTCAATCGGGACTGAATGGTGCCGGCTATGTCACCAGCATCGCGCCCGATGCCGGAACGGAAGATGGGAGTCCGTCCACCCCGGGCGGCTATTTGTATGCGGATATGACCTCATGGGCTAATGGCAACCCGTCGGGAATGACCTCCCTCGATGCGAATGGTGCCCCAGGTTACGTGGCCTTCACCACGGTGAATCTCGACGGTTCCGGCGCCTTGAACTACTGGGGCCCTGGTGTCGCTGCCGGCACCTATGTCACATTTACAACAGGGGCCGGGGCGCGTGGTGTTGTGGCAGCGGGAAGCAGCACCTTCTACGTCGCGCTTTTCGATGCCGGAAAAGTCGCCAAGGTTTCTTATGATGTTGTGCTTGGGTGGACGCAGAGCGACTGGCTTACAGGCCTGAACACTCCTGTCGGTCTGGCCATTGATGGCGGCAACCTTTATGTCGGTTCATACCTCGGCCAAACCATCACGGGCTACAGCCTGGCCGATGCCAGCCTTCAAAGTTCCTTCGCCACTGCCGCCTCGCCCCAGTATTTCATCGTTTCGGCGATCCCCGAGCCCTCGACTATCGGTCTGATGTCGCTCGCCGGACTCGGCTTCTTTGCGCGGCGCAAACGCGCCTAGCCAAGACCGCCTTTTTCTCCCGCAAGTAACGCTTGCCAAGCGGGATTGCCGCGACGAGAACATCAACCGATGCCCTCCAGCAAGCTCCAGTGCACCACGGTCGGGCCGGCGCAATTCGGTCCGCAGGTTCAGAATGCCGGGCTTTTTCACTTTCCGCAGGCAATGGAGTTTGAATACAAGCTGGACCTCCATCATCTCATCCTGATCGAGCGCGGTGAGTTGAATGCCGTCACGTCCACCGGGCCGGTGTGCGCCACGGCCCAGGCATTTCTCTGTTTCCGACCCGCCATCAAGATGTCCTATCGGGTCGCGGCGGATACGGTTTTTTACCAGGCAGGAGTGCAATTTTCGCAGCCACCCCGACATCTGCTCACCCCGGAGTTTCCAGAGATCGGCCCGCTGCCGGTGCTGACAAAAACCGACGAGGCATTCGGAGAGTTCCGAACCCTTTTTGAGACGATTTGCGTGGAGCTTCCGCAGGCGGGGTCACCGCATCACTTCCGGGTGCAGGTGGCTGTGTATGGGATCCTTGCCCTGCTCACCTCCACGCTTATCAAGTCCGCCAGCCCGCTCGCGCCGCTGGACACATGGGAGCGCATCCACCTGCACGCCGCGTCATTGGAATGCGGCGAGTTTGACCCGGCCAAGTTTGCCTCCGAGTTGGGGATCACAAACGAGCAATTCCAGCGGGTCTTCAAACAGCGCTTCGGGATGACCGTCACCGCCTGCCGCATGCGCGCCCGCCTGGCCGAGGCGGTCCGGCGGCTGCGCGAGACCGATGCGTCGGTCAAGGCGATCGCCTACAGCCTCGGATTCGACGGATCGAAGGGGCTCACCCACGCGATGAAAAAGTATCTCCACTTCACCGCCTCCCAGATCCGCGGCGGGGAGGGTGCCTCGCTGGCCGCAACAATAGGTGCCTCAATGGGGGGCTTATTCCCCCGCAACCAGCACCTCCTGCCTCCGGGAGATCGCGTGGAATTGCTCATGACCCGCAAAAAGGTCAGCCAGCGGTATTTGTAGTTCCCGCCACGCCGGTTTGAACCCTCAAATCCGCAGGATTCGCCCCCCGTGACCGCTTGCGTCTTCCGGGCGGGGGGCTGAAGATTGTTGGCATTGGGATCAATCAGGATCCCCAAAAAATACCAAATCCATGAAAATTCATAAAACGATCCTTGGAGTTGCCTGTGTGGTGGCCGCCTTGGGGATGTCTTCCGCAAGCGCCGAGTTCTTGGTCAATGAGTCAAGCGGCTCCACGGAAATCTACAGCAGTTCGGGCACCCATACCGGCAGCTTTGCCACCGGGTTGAACATTCCTGTGGGAATCGCCGAGGGCGGCGGTTACGTGTTCATCGGAGAATACGGCACCGGAAAAACCCTGAAATACTCCACCAGTGGCGCCTCTCTCGGATTTGTGAACAGCGGCGCAAATGCCGGATGGGGAACAGCCGGGTTGGCCTTTACCAACGGGCGTATTCAATCAAGCCTGAATTCTCTCGGTTATGTCACCAGCAGTGCGCCCGATGCCGGAACGGAAGATGAGAGTCCGTCCACTCCGAGTGGCTATATGTATGCGGCGGTGGCTGACGCATGGAATAATGGCAACCCGGCGGGAATGACCTCGCTCGCGCCGAACGGCTACGCCGATTACGTGGCCTTCACTACGGTGAATGGCGACGGTTCCGGCGCCTTGAACTACTGGAGTCCCGGTGTCGATTTCGGCACCTACATCACATTTGAGACAGGGGCCGGGGCGCGTGGTGTTGTGGCAGCGGGAAACAGCACCTTCTACGTCGCGCTTTTAGATGCCGGAAAAGTCGTCAAGGTTTCTTATGATGGTGTGCTGGGATGGACGCAGAGCGACTGGCTTACAGGCCTGAACACTCCTGTCGGTCTGGCCATTGATGGCGGCATCCTTTATGTCGGTTCATACCTCGACCAAACCATCACGGGCTACAGCTTGGCCGATGCCAGCCTCCAAAGTTCCTTCACCACCGCCGCCAATCCCCAGTATTTCACGCTGGTGACGCTCGCGACCGAACCCGCCCTGCCGAAGCTGCGCATCGTGGGTGCCAGTGGTGGCACCGCCACCCTGGAACTCGCGGCCGCGGCCAATGTGGCCTACAAAGTGGAATTCTCCACCACGCTGACCACGGACAGCTGGGACTTGCTCCAGACGGTGCCCGCCGGCCTGGAGCGCATCGAGACCATCACGGATCCGAATGCCACGGATCCCAAGCGCTTCTATCGGGCCTCGGTCGCGCCGTGATGGTGCGGAACCACTTTTCTTGCGAAGCTCCGGTGCCGGGAACACGGTTGCCGGAGC
>CAXNHR010000174.1:0-3467 GCA_964202135.1 Luteolibacter sp.
GCTTGCGCATGCCGAGATGCATGACCTCGGCGGAAACATTTTGCAGCGCGGCGGGCAGCACCGGATTGACTTCGAGGATGTCATTGGTCTGGCGGATGCCGAGAATGCCCTGCACCAGCGCGCCCGGCACGGCGATGGCATCGGAAAGAAACGGCTCGTCGCCCGCACCGAAACCAATGCTGCCATCCTGCATGACCCAGTTGTTGCCGATGAAGCCCTTGCCGCCGGTGAGGCGGGTGCCCTCGGCGAATTTTTTCAGGCGTTTCCACGCGCCTTCGGCGTCGCCCGCTGCGGCGCGGGCCATGATTTCCCAGTAAGTCATGCAGAGGAAGGAGCCGCCGTTCATGTAGCTGCCGAAGCCCTGGTTGACGGGATGGGTGTTCACGCTGGCGGGCACCGGCCAGTAGGCGGAGCGCGAGGCGTATCCGGCATAACCGTTTCCGCTCTCAAGCTCGGCGATGCGGTTGTCGATGGTGGCAAGAAGTTTCGTGGCCTGCTCGGGCGAGGCGATGCCAAACGCGACCGGCGGAAACTGGCAGAGGTCGGCACCATAGGCGATCTTCGTGCCGTCGGGCTGGATCCAGTCCACATAGCGCGGTCCGTTCGGGGCCTCCTCCCACCAGAGCACGCGGTTGATGTCCGCCTTGAGCGTGGCCGCCTCCGCCTCCTGCGCGGCAGCCCGCTGTGAGTTGCCGGCTGCCCGTTCCATGCCTGCCAGATCCACCAGCGCGCGGTAGAGAAAGGCGTTGTGATAGGTGGTCACGCCGCTCGCGATCATCGCGTCGTAATACCAATGCGCCGGGGACAGTGAAACGAGCCCGTCGGCATTGCGCTGGCGCAGATACCAATCCACCGCGCGGCGGTAGAACGGCAGGTTCTGGCGGACGAAGTCGATATCGCCGGAATAGAGGTAATAGGCGCGGCCGCCGATGATCTGGATGATGTTGTCATCGGTGTAGGCCCCTTGCGAATTGTAGCCGAAACGCGTGAGCCCCGGCTGAAACTCCGTGCCGAGGATCATCTGCAGGTTGTCGCGGAACGCGCGCGGGAGATCGATGGGATGGGACGACGCGGCGTCCGTTGCAGGCACTCCGGCCAGCATCGGAAGCCCCTTCATCCACGAGGCTCCGCCGTAATACCAGCCGTCCGTTTCGTTGCCGAAATTGTAATGCGCCTGATCGTTCACACAGCCGCCGTTGAAGAGCGCCCCATAATAACGGCTGAGGGTGTCCACCGTGCCGCTCGGGTCCTCGGCCGTCACGGCGAGTTGGTGTCCGCTTGCGGCGGCGGGCACGGCGCTGATCCGCAGGGTGCAGGTTTCGAGCTCGGCCGCCTGGTAAACCCGCTGTGCCTCGGGATGCGAGACAACACCGGCCTCGCTCAGCCAGCCGAAATGCCCGCGCCGGTAGAGGTGCCCGCCGGTGGCGGCAAAGCGCGGCTCGCTCTCGTTCTGCCATGCGGGAAACAGCTTGAGCACCGCCCAGCCGCCCGGCTCGGTGGCGACCACGTTGTTTTCCAGCGCCAGTTTGTAGCCAAACGGAAACTCCGCGGGACGGTAAAACGGATTATACCAGGCGTGCAGTTTTTCCGGGGTGATCCAAAACGTCGTGGCCACCGCATTGGGCAGGACCGTGGAAGGGTTGCTGTTGATCGGGCGGGTGCTGAAGAACAAGGCCGGGGTTCCCGTGCTGGTGGTCGTGAGCCCGCGCAACCAAGTGCGCTCGACCGTCCAGACGAGTTCGTCGCCCTCGGTTTGCAGCGTCCAATCCTCGCGCGCCACCGGTTCGCCCGCGCCGTCGGCCAGGACGACCCCGCGCAGCGTGACTCCATTGGCGGTTAGCTCCACCGACTCCGGCGCGCGGGTCCGGCTCTCGAAGCGGCGGCCCGTCTCATCCACCGCAAAGGTGAGAGCCTGGGTGCCCCAGGCGGGCATCGAGCGCATCCATGGCACGCCCTTGGGGGAAAGCAGCGAATGCGGTTCGAGCGTACCATCGGCGCGGCGCAGGGTGAGGGAGGTGAGGCTGGGTTTGTTGACGTCGATTTCAACGCGGCCGAAATCTCCTTCGAGCAGGATCGGAGGAGGCACCGGCGTGGCGCTGAGGCTGACGGCATCCGCCATGACCGCCTGGTTTTGAGAGAGGATTTGAAACCCGAGTTTCCAATCGGTCTCCGGCACGGCGGCGGACACATACTCCACGCTGGCGGATTGCGTATCGGGGGAGCCCGCCTCCCAGCGCACCGGAAGCACGGTCACTCCCTGCGTCTCGGCACCCCGGTGGAGGAAGACGGTCAGCTTGGCATCGGTGGCCAACGCGGCCTGCGCGGGGGCCAGCGCCACCGTGAACACATAGCTGGTATTCGCGGCGGCGGGAAAATCCAGGAATGCATTCCCATAAGCACCGGTGGCCAGCGACAACACGCTGCCCTGCATTGAAGCGATGCCTGCGGGGGCCGCGATGATTCCGGCACCCGCAGAGAGGACCCACCCGGCCGCGCCGTTTTCAAAATCCGGATTCGGCAGCAGAATCGTTTCGGCCGCGACGGGAACAGAACCGAGCAATCCCAGCCCCAAGACCGAAACGGAGATTTGAATGAAACGGGCGGTGGTCATTGTTTGGCTACGGATTTTGGAGCTCCCGACGGAAGCTCCGGAAATGTTGCCTTCGATCGGTTTCCTGGCGACAACATAGCAGGCACCAAAGCTGTGATTCCGGGGGCTGAAAGTCGCATTTTTCCCATGCCGCGAGTTCCCCGAGCCGCCATCCAGTCGCTTGCGGTTTCCGATGGAAAAGAAATCAGTAGTTGAAGTCCACCGTCTGGAGCTGGCGCCACTTGTAATAGCGGTCGAGCGGATCCTTGAGCGCGGCGCTGGCGTTGGTGGCGTAGTCGGGAATGGATTCCTCGTTCGGATCGAGGTAGCGCTCGATGATGGTCGAGCCGCGGTATTCGCCGCGGATAAGATCAGTGCCCTCCACCCAGGTATCCGGCTTGCTGGTCGAGTTTTTCTGGAGCGCCTGCGCCCGGACATGCACGGTGAAGGTGTTGGATTTGGTGGTGAGCCGCGGCAGCAGGGTGGTGTAGATGCGCTCGCGGCTCTCATCACCGGTGAGACGCTTGTCGTTCCAATAGGTGGTCATTTCGCTGAGCTTGGAGCCCTTGGGCACCATCCAGAGATCACAGATCTCGGTGGCCGAGCGGAAGATGTCGCCTTGGTTGAAACGCAGGTAAAAATTCTGCATCGTGTCGTCCTTGACCGGGCTGGTGGTGGTATCGACTTCCAGTGGCAGGCGATAGTTTTTCGAGGTGCCGGGTTTGGGGTCTCCCCAGCTGGGAACCACGGGCGACTTGTAATTTTCCGCCTGGCTGTTCGGCACGACGATCATGCGTTCGCTCTTGAACACGGCGCGCAGCGCGGTGGTGCGCTCGATCCAGGTGAAGGGCATCAGCTGGCTGTTCATGTTCACCTT
>CAXNHR010000175.1:0-3445 GCA_964202135.1 Luteolibacter sp.
ATTTCAATCCGCTGGAAAAAAAGTAAGGTGGCTCGCGATGTCCTCATCGCGATTTTCTAAATCAAACATCGCGCCGGTCCGGCGCGATCCACCCCCTGAACCATGAAAAAAGGCGGCCTCAACATCGTCATCACCGGCATCTCACGCGGTTGCGGCCGCGCCCTCGCCGAATACTACCTTGCGCGAGGCCATCGGGTGGCCGGTTGTGCGCGTTCGCAGGAGATTGTCGACGAACTCCTGGCCGAACACGGACCGCTCCACCATTTCGCCGCTGTGGATGTCTCCGAAGACGAGGCGGTCCGCATCTGGACCTGCGATGTCCTCGCGCACTTCGGCGCGCCCGATTTGCTGGTCAACAACGCGGCGGTTATTGCGGGCAACGCGCCGCTCTGGGACATCCCCGTGCATGAATTTGATGCCGTCATCGACGTGAACATCAAGGGCACCGCGCACGTGCTCCGTCATTTTCTCCCGGCCATGATCCATCGCCAATCCGGCGTGGTGGTCAATTTCAGTTCCGGTTGGGGCCGCTCGACATCCCCCGACGTCTCCGCCTACTGCGCCAGCAAATGGGCGATCGAAGGAATGACCCAAGCCCTCGCCCAGGAACTCCCCTCAGGCCTCTGCGCCGTTTCCCTCAACCCGGGCATCATTAACACCGAGATGCTCCAGACCTGCTTCGGCAAGGAGTCCGCCGCGCCCTACCCCACGGCGCCAGAGTGGGCGCAGTCCGCCGGCCCGTATCTGCTCGGCCTCGGACCAAAGGACAACGGCCAAGCCCTCACCGTGCCGGGGATTCCTGCGGATTGAAAAGTAAAAGCGACGCGCGTAGAGTCGTCCCATGATGATTTCCCTAAAAATGCAGAAGGCGCTTAACGCCCAGATCGGCATGGAATTTGCCGCCGCGATGAAATACGACGCGATGGCCGCGCACTTCGAGGCCGAAGCCCTGCCGCAGGCCGCCAAACGCTTTTTCAAGCAAGCTAGCGAGGAACGCGAGCACGCGCACAAATTCCTCCGTTACGTGCTCGATGCCGGCGGACGCGTGCAGATCCCCGAGATCCCGGCCCAGCCGCACACCTACAAATCATCCGAAGCCGCGGCGCAGGCTGCGCTGGACAGCGAGATGGCGGTGACCAAGTCGATCCACAAGTTGATGGATTTGGCCCTGGAAGAAAAAGACCACGCCACCGCGGCCACGCTGCAATGGTTCATCACCGAGCAGGTCGAAGAAATTTCCTCCGCCGACCAATTCCTCCGCCTCGTCCAGCGCGCCGGGGAGAAGAATATCCTCGCGGTCGAAGATTACCTCGCCGACACGGCGGAGTAGTAAAAGTGGCATCCTGCCGATGAGATCGGATGGTCATTGGCAGGGATGCCAATGCCACGGGCGCAGCACCCCGTTATCCAGCCAACCCGAATCCCGCATGCACCGCCTTGGCGGCCGCGGCAATGCTGTCCTCGTCGAGGATGACGGCGATTTTGATTTCGGAGGTCGAGATCATCTGGATGTTGAAGCCGCCTGCCGCCAGCAAGTTGAACAACTTGGCCGCCACACCGGAGTGCGAACGCATGCCGATGCCGACCACGCTGAGCTTGGCCACGCCGGCCGTTTGTGTGACCCCGAGAGCACCGATTTCCGCGGCCACAGCTTTGAGCACCGGGCCCGCCTTGACCAATTCGTCGCTGTTCGTGGTGAAGGAAATGTCCGTCGTTCCCTCGTGTGGCGCGGTCTGCACGATGACGTCCACCACCACATTAGCCGCGGCCAGCGCGTTGAAAATTTTTGCCGCCGTGCCGGTCTTGTCAGGCACGCCCTCGATGGTGACTTTCGCCTGGTTGCGTTCGATGCTGACGCCGCGGATGACGACGTCCTCCATTCCTGGTGTTTCTGCTTTCACGATGGTTCCCGGGTTCTGGTTGAAACTGCTGCGGACTTCGAAAAGGACGTCGAACTTGTTGGCAAACTCGACCGAGCGCGACTGCATCACTTTGGACCCTGACGACGCCATTTCGAGCATTTCCTCGTAGCTGATGGTGTCAATCTTGCGCGCGTCGGGCACGATGCGCGGGTCGCAGGTGTAGACACCGTCCACATCGGTAAAAATTTCGCATTTGTCCGCCTTAAGCGCGGCCGCCAGCGCGATCGCCGTGAGGTCGGATCCGCCGCGCCCCAGCGTGGTGATCTCGCCGTCGGGTGTCTGACCCTGGAATCCCGCGACGATGACGATGGCCCCTGCATCGAGGTGACTGTGGATCTGCTTCGGCGTGATATTGAAAATCTTGGCCTTGGTGTGCACACCATCGGTCACGATACCGGCTTGCGCCCCGGTCAAAGAAACCGCCGGGGTGCCCAAACCCTGCAACGCCATGGCGAGGAGCGCGATGGTGGTTTGCTCGCCGGTGGAAAGAAGGACGTCCAGTTCGCGCTCGCTGGGCTGGGTGCACACCTCCCTCGAAAGTTTAATCAGCGAGTCCGTCACCCCCGACATGGCCGAGACCACCACGACAACCTTGTGGCCGGCCTGCTGGGTCTCGAGCACGCGGCGTGCGACGTTCTTGATCCGCTCCGGACTGCCAACCGAAGTGCCGCCGTATTTCTGGACGATGATCGCCATCAGCCGACTCCCAACACTCCGGCGACCGACTCCATGGTGGCCTCCGCCTCCAGCGCCTTGAAACCGTGGACCATCGGAGCCTCCGGGTCCTTCAGACCGTGACCCGTCACCGTGAGCACGATTTTCGCGCCCTCCGGATATTGGTGGAACGGACAAGTGGCACAGCGTTCGTTGGAAAAGCATTTCATCAACCCCGCGACGGACGCCGCGCTGGCCGGTTCGACGAAAATGCCTTCCTCGGAGGCGAGCCAGCGCTGGGCGGCGAGGATTTGCTCGTCGGTCACAATGTCAATGCAGCCTCCGGAATCTTTGACCGCATGGCTTGCTCCCTGCCAGCTGGCCGGGTTGCCAATCCGGATGGCCGTGGCAATGGTCTCCGGCTTCTCCACGACGTGGTCGAAAAAAATCGGCGCGGAACCGGCCGCTTGGAATCCGGTCATGCGCGGCAACTTCGTGGCTTGGCCGAGTTGGTGGAATTCGCGGTAGCCCTGCCAGTAAGCGGTGATGTTGCCGGCGTTGCCGACCGGCAAAATGTGGATATCCGGCGCGTCGCCCAATTCCTCGATGATTTCGAAGGACGCCGTCTTTTGTCCTTCGATCCGGAACGGGTTGATCGAGTTGACGATCTCGAAACGCCCGTCGGCGCCGAGTTCACGCACCAACCGCAGGGCATCATCAAAGTTGCCGCGGATGGCGACGACTTTGGCCCCGTAGATGAAGGCCTGCAGCAATTTGCCGGCGGCAATTTTTCCGGCGGGCAGCAGCACGGCACAGGCCAAATCGGCGCGTGCGGCGTAAGCGGCGGCGGCGGCCGAGGTGTTGCCGGT
>CAXNHR010000176.1:0-3419 GCA_964202135.1 Luteolibacter sp.
GATCCAGCGTTGCCAAACGGCTCGCGAAAGTGTCATCCAGATAAACCGATCCATGCTGCTGGCCGGAACCGGCGATCATTTCCACTTGGGTTAGATCCGCTGCCGCGCCCAAGCGGGTGAAGAGCAGGTCGAGCGCATCGAGCCACATCCGTGGATCGGCGTGCAGCTCACCGCCTGCGCCTCCGGGGATGAAACCGCTGGGCGCGTTGTAATGCGGCAGATCGGTGCCGAAATTGACGGAGCATTGGCCGGCGATTTTTCCCGAAACGGGATCGATCAGAACGGCGGTGAGGGACTGGGTGGAGGAATCAATGCCGAGGAACATGCCCGGAGTGTGTGGACCCGCGCCGGAGATTCCAAGCGCAAGATGCGGGCAGGAGATCTCTCTGTCATGGTCCCCACAACGGGCCGAGGAAATCGAGATACCATGCCCAAAGTTTCCAGCCGCCGAAGGCCCAGCTCAGCGCCCCCATCGCCAGGAAGGGTCCGAAGGGAAGTTGTTTGCCAAAACCAATCCGGCCGATGATCGCAGCGATGATCGCGAAGATCGATGCCGCAAAGAGCGAGAAAAACACCCCGGTCCAGCCGAAAAACGCGCCTATCATACCTAACAAATGAATGTCGCCCATGCCCATGGCCTCGCGCGGGATCACCACCGAGCTGGCCGTGCCATCCAGCGATTTCATTTTAGCCAAGTGAATCACCGTGCCATCCGGCAGTTCGATTTCCTTCTCGCGAATGGTCAGCTTGCCGCCGCCTAAGGACTCGCCGTCCACCCGGATATCGTTGCTTTCGATCAGCAGTCGGTCGGACTTGCGGGCGAACATGTCCCACCATGGGACCGCTTCGCCATCGATCACGAAGCACATCGGATCTTGCTCGCCCTCCGGCTCGCGCAGCTGCCATTCGACCGGTTTTTCAAATCGCAGCGCCTTTTTGCCAAAGGCCATTTTCCCGAGCTGCACCACGCACCACAGGCCGATGAAACCCGCGGCCCAGCCGATGGTTCCATGTTTCAGGCCGGACAACCAATCGCCAGCCGTGCCGGCCAATACCGGCAGTTGCGGCCACAGCGCGCAGGCCAGCAACCCGACCAGCGAGCCGGCCCAGGTGAGTGAGATGGGAATGATGAGGTGCTCGGCGTCGATGAAGGTGATCGCCACCAATAGCGCGGCCATGATCCACAGCGGGATCACCACCTGCGGCGGAAATGCCTGCCAGATGGCGGCGAACAACACGGCTGTTAGAAGTTCCACACCGAAGTAGCGGAAGGCGATCGGCGCACCGCATTCGCGGCATTTTCCGCGCAGCCACAGCCAGCTGACCAGCGGCAGGTTGAGCCACATGGGGATCGGTTTTTTGCAGTGCGGGCAGAACGAGCGCTTCGGCTCGTTCACCGACATTCCGAGGGGCACGCGGTAAATCACCACGTTGAGGAAGGATCCGATGCAGGCACCGATCAGAAACGCGGGGATCAACCAGATCCAGTGGGCAAGTGGTGGGTAAATCAAAGCGCCGCCATTCAATCCGGCAGCGTTCCGCTGCCAAGAACAAAGGGTGGGGTGATTTTCGCCTCGTTTCCGCCGGGCTCCGTGATTCAATTCCGCCGCCATGCGGTGCCCATACTGCCAGACCCTGCTGCAAGCCAGTGTCGTCGAGTGCACGGCCTGCCGTTTGAGCTACCCGCGCACCTGCACCCTGCTCGGTGCCGTGCCGCGGCTTGCGCCGCTCCTGGCGGACACCACGCACACCCTGCACAGCGCCGAACACGCGCGCATCAAGCGCCGCATCACCTCCATCCAGCGGCGTTTCCCGCAGCTCGTGCCGCAGGTGGTGATGCACGCGTTTCCGGCGCAACATCCGTTTTCGATGCACGTCTTCTGGCTTTTCAACGCGGTTGATCTCGCCGGCAGCAGCCACCGCGGCAGCGCCAATCATTCACTCATGCTCGCCATCGATCCGGACCGCGGCGAGGCGGCGATCATTCCCGGCTATGGGTTGGAAACCTTTCTAACAGAAGACATGTTGCAGCGCTTGTTGGATCTGGCCGCTCCTCCATGGGCCGAAAATCGCTGGACCGATGGCATCATCCGTGTGCTCGACGGCTTGGACGCCATGCTCGAAACCGTCGCCGTGAGCGAGCCGCCTGGAGTCGGCGAGGGCGACTATTGAGCACGTAAAGCAAAGCTCAGCCGAAGGCCTTGAGAAAGCCCACCTCGATGGCGAGTTGTTCGGATGCGTTGGTTTCGAGAGTGCGGCGCAGCGAGTCGAGCGCTTTGATGCGCTGCAGCAGGCGGGTTTCCGTCTCGGCCTCGGCGATTTTCCGCAAGGCTTGTGCGGAATCCGGGAAATCCAGTCCGCCGCCATTGACCTTCATGCGCAGCAGGTCCGCCATCCATGACATCAACACATCGAAGAGGCGGCTGCGGGCGTCGAGGTATTCCGCTTGGGCGGCCGCCTTGTGGAAGTCCTCGCGCTCCTTGAGCCAGGTACCGTCGGTGGCGTCCTTGTAGGCGGAGATTTCCTCTTTTTCGGCGGCTTTCGCTGCCGCGTCCGCAGTCTCCTTGCAGCGTGCCAGGAATGCCGCGAAAGTGGCTTTCAAATGCAGCGCGGCCACCGGTGTGCCAAACCCGCGGGTGGCGGCATGGTTGAGCGCCGCCACCAATTCCGCGCCGCCGCCTTCCAGCAAGGGCCGCCCGCCAAGAAGCGGCAGCCGCACGCAGCGCGAGAGAATCGTCGGCAGCAAGCGCTGGGGATTGGCTGTGAGAAGCAGCAGCAGTGTGTTCTGCGGCGGTTCCTCCAGCGTCTTGAGAAACGCGTTGGCCGCCTGGTCGTTCATGCGGTCGGTCTCGACGATCACGCCCACCTTGCAAGCGCCGCCGGGTGCGGCGAGATGCAGTGTTTGTTCGAGATTGCGGATTTCCTCCACGCCGATGCGCCGTGATTTCATGCGCGGCCGGATGACCCGGATCCAGCCGCTTTCGAGTTCGTCCAATGGCGGCGTCTCCACCGCCACCGGCTCGCCAAACAGATCGAATCCGCCGGACTGCGCGGCTCCGCTGACGAGCTGGATGACACGTGCGGCGAGCATTTCCTTGCCCGAACCGTGCGCACCGCTGATCAGGAACGCATGCGCCAGCCGGCCGCGCTCGTGTGCGGTGGAAATCAATTCGTATGCCCGGTCTGCCGTGTATGCCATGCGCGCGGGATCGTCTCAGGCATGCATTTCATGGCAATCCGAAAACATCCGGAAACCACCAAGGCATCCGCAGATTACAAATCCCGCGTGCGGGCGCACGCGGGATTTGTAATTCGGGTTTGATGGTTCATTTGCCGAAGCGGCGGGCGAGCAGTTCGCGGCGGAAGCCGAAGATCCATTCGAGCTTGCGGCGCACGAAGAGCGCGTGGGCGATCGTTCC
>CAXNHR010000177.1:0-3387 GCA_964202135.1 Luteolibacter sp.
AGACCGCTCGGCTTCCATGGAGGTCAAGCCGGGCGACGGTCTCGATTCGCGCCGCCAGATCGTTCTCGCCAAGGTGCGCGACGCCATGGCCGACCTCGGTTCCGCGCGTCTCGTGCTCATTGACAGCGCGAGCGGTCAAGCCCAGGAAATCCCCTCGCCGGAAGTCCTCGACACGCTTTCCACCACCGCCGCCACCGACACCACCGCGGATTTTCCCGCGCTGCTCTCGCGGGCCGCGGAGTTCCTTGCCGAAACGCCGGGCCGTTCGGAAATCTGGCTCGCCTCCGACCTGCAGGCCTCCAACTGGCGCGCCGAAGACGAACGCTGGGCCGCCGCCCGCGCCGCACTCACCGCACTGCCCCAGAAACCCGCGGTGCGCGTCCTCTCGATCACCGGCCCCACGGCCGCCAATTCCTCGGTGTGCTTGCTCGGCTCGCGCCGCTCCGGCGACGAATTGCTGCTAGACCTCGAGGTCCTGCGCTCCGGCGAAGCGCGCGGTTCCTCATCGATTCCGCTGACCACTCAGCTCGACGGCAGCCGCTCCACCGAAAATCTAACCATTCCCGGCCAGTCCCTGCGTTTCCAGAAACGCATCGCCCTGACCGCCGCCAGCGAATCCGGCCACGGTTGGCTGTCCATCCCCGCCGATGGCAACCCTCGCGACAATGTCGCCTTTTTCGCCTATGGCCCGGATCGCCCCGCCAAGTCGCTGATCGTGGCCGCAGCCGGTGAAAGCGCCGGCTACCTCGAACTCGCCGCCGCTCCGCCCGGATTCGGCAATCTTGAAACCCAGCGGGTGGATCCCGCACAGGCCGCCGCTGCGATCACCGCAGACCTCGCCGCCATCATCTGGGCCGCGCCGCTGCCTAGCGGCCCGGCTGCGGATGCTCTCCAGCGCTTTCTCACCTCCGGCGGCCACGTCCTCTTCCTGCCGCCCGGCATCCCTTCCACCACCACTTTCAACGACCTGCAATGGGCGGATCCCACCGAGGCCCCCGCCGGGAAATTCTTCATCCTTAGCGATTGGAACCGCAGCGACGGACCGTTGCGCGACAGCATCGATGGCACACCCATTGCCGCCGACCGCCTCAAGGCGATCCGCCGCCAAATCCCGCTAGGCGACACCACCCCGCTCGCACGCTGGGAGGATGGCGAACCGGCCCTCATCCGGCGCGTTTTCGATCATGGCACCGCATGGTTTCTCGGCAGCATCCCGGATTACACATGGTCCAACCTCGGCGATGCCGACGTGCTGCTGCCCGCCATCCAGCGCATTATCACCGCTGGCAACGAACGCTTTGATGCATCGCACATCGCCAAACTCGGCTCGCCCACATCCCGCCTGATGCCCGGCGAAACCCGCAGCCGTATCGATGATTACGGCAGTCCGGATCCAGCCAACAGCGAGCATGAAGCCGGTATCCACCGCCTCGGCGAACGCCTTCTCGCCCTCAACCGCCCGCCGCGAGAGGACACCCCGGAAATCCTCACCCGCGAAATTCTCGACAGCATTCTCGAAGATACCAATTACACCCTGCTCGACCAAGCCGGCCAGGCCGGCGACCCCAACCTATCGCGCGATGTCTGGCGAGCCTTCCTCATCGCCATGCTCTTCTTCCTCATCTCCGAAGCCCTGCTCTGTCTTCCGAAAAAAACCAGACAAGAAGCAATCCCCCAAGCCAACCCCTCCCCAATATCCAATAACTAATAACTAATAACTCATCTCCTTTCTTTGCTCCACCTCTCCCCCACTCCCGTCACCCTATGGATCGGCATCATCGCCTTGATCCTGGTCGGCATCTTGTCCTTCACCATTTGGAAACGCAGCCCGCACCGCGGCCGCACCGCCGCGCTGGAGGTCCTGCGCATGTTCGCCGCGCTCGCCGTGGTCCTTCTCCTCTGGCAGCCCGAATGGCGCACGGTCATCCATCCGGATACCAAGCCGAAAATCGCCATCCTCTGGGACGACTCCAAGTCAATGACCACCATCGACGCCCCGCTGCCACCGGTCCTCGGCACTTCATCGGAAATCGTTTCCAGAGCCGAATGGGTGCGCAAGGCCCTCGCCTCGGATCTTTGGAAACCGCTCGAAGCCTCGGGTGCCAACGAAGTGGAAACCCTCCCCTTCGCCACTCCGGACGCCGAACAAGCGCTCTCCGGCACCGATCTCGAAAACCCGCTTTCCGAATTGTTAGATAACCAGAACAATCTCCGCGCCGTCGTGCTCTTCAGTGATGGCGACTACAACCTCGGCCAGCCACCGGTGGCTGCGGCACAGAAAATGCGCCTGCGAGGCGTGCCCTTGTTTTCCATCCCGGTTGGCAGTCAGACACGCCTGCCGGACATCGATCTCCTGTCAGTCGCCGCGCCCACCTATGGCATCGTCGGTGAGAACGTGCAGATTCCATTCACCCTCCGTTCCTCGTTGGACCGCCAGGTGCGCACCATCGTCCGGCTGCGCGACGAATCCGGCCGTGTGCAAACCAAGGACATCGTGCTGCCACCCAATTCCGAGACCTACGATTCCATCCTCTGGCGCATCGAAAAGGAAGGTGGCTCGACGCTGGAGCTGTCGATCCCGGTGGCCGATGGCGAGCTGATCGCATCCAACAACTCGCGCAAATTCACCATCGCCGGCCGCCCGGAAAAAATCCGCGTGCTGGTCATCGAAAGCCTGCCGCGCTGGGAATACCGATTCCTGCGCAACGCCCTCTCCCGCGATCCCGGAGTCGAGCTCTCCTCACTGCTCTTCCACCCCGAGCTCGGCCCCGGCGGCGGCAACGATTACATCCAGGCCTTTCCCGAGAAACTCGAGGAACTCGCCAAATATGATGTCATTTTCATCGGCGATGTCGGCATCGGCAACGGCCAGCTCACCCCGGAACAATGCGCGCTGATCCGCGGGCTGGTGGAAAACCAGGCGTCCGGCGTGATCTTCATGCCCGGCCCGCGCGGACATCAGATGTCGCTGTTGGATACCGAACTGTCCGACCTTATCCCGGTCATTCTCGACGAGGACAAACCCAAGGGATTTCCCGAATCCATCGCCGCGCCGCTCACACTCACCACCGAGGGCCGCAGCTCGCTGCTCACCATGCTTGGCAACAACGAGCAGGAAAACCCCGAGATCTGGCGCAGGCTTCCCGGTTTCTACTGGCACGCGCCGGTCATCAAGGCCAAGGCCGGCACCGAGGTGCTCGCCGTCCATGGCAATCGCCGCGGAAAATTCGGCCCCATTCCCCTGCTCGTCACCAAGCCCGCGGGCAATGGCAAGGCGCTCTTCATGGGCATCGATTCCGCATGGCGCTGGCGCCGCGGCGTCGAGGACCTCTATCACTACCGCTTCTGGGGCCAGGTCGCGCGTTGGATGTCCTATCAGCGCAACAT
>CAXNHR010000178.1:0-3356 GCA_964202135.1 Luteolibacter sp.
CATCATTTCCGCCTCCGGCATGTGTGAGGCGGGGCGCATCCTCCACCACCTCAAGAACAACATCGGCGATCCGAAAACCACCGTGCTCTTCGTCGGATACTGCGCGGAAAACACCCTCGGCCGGCGCATCCGTGATGGCGAAAAGGAAGTGCCCATCCTCGGCGGCCGCTACAAGGTGCGGGCCGACATCCAGATCGTGGATTCGTTTTCCGGCCATGCCGATCACTCGGAGTTGCTGGATTACTTCAACCGCACCACCGGCCCGAAAAATCGCGTCTGGCTGGTGCACGGTGAACCGGATGCCGCCGCGACTTTGCGCGACGCGCTTCAGAACGGCCAACATGGTCCGGTGGAGGTGGCGGAGATCGGGACCGAAGTGGAGTTTTGAAATTCCACTTGATGAATCCGCGGCCGCCGTCGCAGCGTCGCGCCGCATGCGAGCAACTAAAAACAAAGCGCCCAACCCCACGGAGTTGATTGATTGGCTGAACGACGAGGGTCTGGTGGAACTGGACTGGGATTTCCCCGAGGACGGGGACTTGATTGCCGCCGGGCTCGACTCGATGGCGGTCATGCAATTGGTGGTGGCGGTGGAGGATTTTTTCGGCGTGGAACTCACGCCGGACAACCTCACCCGCGCAAACCTTGAATCACCGCGCAAACTCGCGGCGCTGATTGCCAGCAAGATGTCATGATCGCTGACCACGGGCGCTTCGATGTGGTGGTCATCGGCGGTGGCAGCGCCGGATTGGCGGCCGCCATCACCGCCGCCCGAAGCGGAGCGCGGACGATCCTCATCGAAAGACATGGCTATGCCGGCGGCATGGGCACGGCCTCGCTGGTGCATAGCTTTTGCGGGCTATACCTCCTGCGTGGCGAACCGGGAGCAGTGCTCGCGAATCCGGGATTCTGCGGCGAGATCGAGCAACGGATGATTGCCGCCACCGGCATCGGCCCGCAGCGCATGGGCCGGCTCGACGTGCTGCCGCAGCACCCGGTGGAGTTCGTCAGGATCGCCGATGAAATGCTCGTCTCGGAACCGATGTTGGAAACTTTGTTTCACACCGAGGTTTGCGGCATCGAGCGCGACTCCGAGACGTGGCGGATTTCCCTGGCGTGCAGAACCGGTGCAATGCGCGTATCCGCCTCCACCATCGTGGATGCCTCGGGCGATGCGGTGGTGGCCGCATGGCTCGGCCGCGAATGTGCGGTGGCACCTGCGGAGAAACTCCAACGGCCGGCCTATGTTTTCGGCGTGCATTGTGCTGCGGCACTCGATGAAGCCGCACGGCTGCGCATTTCCGGCATGCTCTGCGAGGGAATCCGCGAGGGCCTGCTGCCGCCGGAAGCACTGGGTCTCACATTCCGTGCGTCCGGCAGGCATGGCGAGGTTTTCGGAACTCTCGATCTGACAGGAAATGCGGATGGGCGGGATTTCGATCCAATGGACGCCTCCTGCCTGAGCGGGCTTGAATTCACCGGGCGTCAAGTGGCAGCAGCCGTGGTCCGCTACTTGGCCGGGCACGAGGACACCTGGCGCGGTGCCTACATCAGCCATTGGCCGGCGAAGGCGGGCATCCGCGAAAGCCGGCGCTGGATTGGTGAGTATGTGCTCACTGGAGAGGATTTGTTAGAAAGCCGGCGTTTCGACGATGAAATCGCACTGGCCACCTGGCCGATGGAAATGCGTGAGACGGCCAAGGGGCCGAAACTGAGATTTCCCAAAAAAGACCACCCGGCGGGCATCCCGCTGCGCTGTCTCAAGCCTGCCGGAATCGACCGGTTGTTCGTTGCGGGCCGCTGCATTTCCGCAGACCACGAGGCACAGGCCTCGATCCGCGTGATGGGCACCTGCTTCGCCACCGGCGAGGCGGCAGGCCGTGCGGCCGCACGGTGCCTGCGGTAGTTGGAAATCCACGGTAGATGGAGATTTCCACGGAGCAGCAATGAGCCGCATCGGTTTTTTTACCCTTGCCCGGAGGGGTGGGGTCTGGGCTTTTATCGCTTCATTAAAATCAACATCCGCCAATCCTACCACACGTCATTCATTTCCCTACCCAAGCCCGGAGCTGACGAATGAAATTTTCCATCAATCCGCTAGTCAAAGAAACCGTTGAGCGCTGCCGCACGGCGGGCCTGCGCCGCACCAAGGCGCTGGAGGAGTTGATCATCACCCTGTTGGAAAGCGAGCGGCCGATGACGCTCGCGGAGCTTGCCGCGTCCGAGCGGCTTTCCGACCAGTGCGACAAGGTCACGGTTTTCCGGCTTCTCCAGCGGCTGGCGGAACATGGCGTGGTCCGGCGTCTCGGGCTGCACGAACGCGCCGCGTATTTCACCCTGCTGGTGCCCGGAAAACACAATGATTACCTTATCTGCACCAAGTGCGGCAACATCGAGGCGATCCAGGCACCGTGTCCGGTCCATCAACTCGAAGAGGAAATCCGCGAGAAAACCGGATACCGCAACCTCTATCATGAGCTGGAGTTTTTCGGGATCTGCCCGGCTTGTGCATGAGGAGTGCTGTGTTTCATCTCACTGATTCTTGTCATGCAAACCCTAGCCGATACCCCCGAGGCGATGATGCAACTCGGCCGCGCGGCGGCGGCCGGGATGCGGCCCGGTGAGGTGGTCGCATTGGTCGGCGGATTGGGCACCGGAAAAACCCACTGGACCAAGGGACTGGTGGCGGGGCTGGGTTCTGATGCGGTAGTGACGAGTCCGACTTTCGGCCTCGTCCATGAATACCCCGGCGGACGAATGCCGGTGTTTCATCTGGATTTCTACCGCTTGGAAAATCCGCAGGAATTGATCGCGCTCGGCTGGGACGAGTATCTCGATGCCGGTGGCGTGGTCATCGCCGAGTGGGGCGATAAATTTCCGGAACTACTGCCGCCTGGCGCGAGATGGCTGCAATTCAGCATGGAAGGGGACGGCAGACGCAAGGTCAGCGAGCACGCGACATGATCAGCCGCCACCACCCATGGCTCCCACGCTTTTGAGCGTGTTGCCCAAGGTGCGGCCGGCAAGTTGCGGGATGCCGCAGGAACTCAGCGAGAGCAGCATGGCTGTCAGGACGATCCATTTCAGAAGGCGTTTCATGGCGCAAACGATGGTTCTCCAGCTTGACGAGTCAAGACGTGATTTGCCTTGGAAATGCGGCCGCGCAAACGGCTGCGGGCTAACTCGCGAGAATCCCATTTCCCGCTCCAAAGCTGCCGATAGTCTGGGCGGCAGATCATGAAAAAGCGCCTGTTTGACCGCCGTGGCTTCCTGCAAACCGCGGGTCTTGGACTTGCCGCCCCCGTCATCGCACCCGGACTCAGGGCGCAGCCTGCCGCCGGAAATCCAGGCAGATT
>CAXNHR010000179.1:0-3350 GCA_964202135.1 Luteolibacter sp.
CTCGAAGTCAATCCGGACCTCCCGGAGGGCCTCAACGCCACCCTGCGCCCCTATCAGATCGATGGCTTCAAGTTCCTCGCCTACCTCTCCGTCAACAACTTCGGCGGCATCCTCGCCGATGACATGGGACTCGGCAAAACCATCCAGTCGCTCACTTATCTGCTCTGGCTCTTTGATGAACACCGTAAAACCGGCGCTCCCAAAAAACCCGCGCTCGTCGTCTGCCCGAAATCCGTGCTCGATGTCTGGTTCAGCGAAGCCGGAAAATTCACTCCGCAGCTCAAGGTCAAGATCCTCAAGAACCGCGACGACATCGATGTCGAGCACATCCAGAACCACATCGACATCCTGGTGCTCAACTACGCCCAGCTGCGCGTCTGTGGTGAGGAACTCGCCGGCATCAAGTGGCTTACCACCATTCTCGACGAGGGCCAGCAGATCAAGAATCCGGACTCCAAGGCCGCCAAGTGCGCCCGCGAGCTCGATTCCCAGAACCGCCTCGTTCTCACAGGAACGCCGATCGAGAACCGCCTGCTCGACATGTGGTCGCTGATGGCCTTCGCCATGCCCGGCGTGCTCGGCACCCGCGCCTACTTCAAGAAACGCTTCGACAAGCGCAAGGACCCGCTCAGCCAGACACGCCTCGCCTCGCGCCTGCGGCCCTTCCTGCTGCGCCGCACCAAGCTCCAAGTCGCCCAGGACCTGCCGCCGCGGACCGAAGAGGAGGTTTACTCGAAGATGGAGGGCGTCCAGTTGGAGCTCTACAAAAACGAGCTCAAGCGCATCCAGAAGGCGTTGTTGGGTCTCGATTCCGACGAGGCGGTCAAAAAGAACTCCTTCGCCATCCTGCAAGGCCTCATGCGCCTGCGCCAGATCTGCTGCCACCCCGGCCTCATCGATCCCAAGTATCTCAAGGAGGAGTCCGCCAAGATGGAATCCCTGTTCTATCTGTTGGACCAGCTCCACGAGGAAGGCCACAAGGTGCTCGTCTTCTCGCAGTTCGTCTCAATGCTCGACCTCATCAAGGCGCGCCTCGAACTCGAAAGCCGCCCCTACAACTACCTCACCGGCCAGACCAAGGACCGCAAGGGCGAGATCGAGCGCTTCCAGACCTCCAAGGATCCCTCGGTCTTCATGCTCTCACTCAAAGCCGGCGGCTCCGGCCTCAACCTGACATCCGCCTCCTACGTCATCCTCTACGATCCGTGGTGGAACCCGGCGGTGGAAAACCAGGCCATCGACCGCACGCACCGCATCGGCCAGAAAAACAAGGTCATCGCCTACCGCCTGCTCACCCGCGATACCGTGGAAGAGAAGATCCGCATCCTCCAGCACCAGAAGACCCAGCTCGTCACCAACGTGCTCGGCGACGAAGGCTTCGCCTCCAACCTCGGCCTCGACGACCTGCAGTTCATCCTCACCCACAACATCGACGAAGACGAACCGGTGAAAAAGTGATCTCCCCATCAGGCCATGCGCCTGAAGTTCAGGAGAAAAAGCCCGCACGCCACGCAACGGTTCCCAAAACCCGTGCCCTCAGGCAAGGACCTCCATTTTCATTTCCACCACACGACTTTTCTCCTCCCGTTCACGATGCGCAGGCTCCGGAAACCCGGTCCCGCGAGCGAGGGCGTCGGTTTCGAGAGCCTGTGCACGTGGAAAATCCGCCCTTACATCATGCACAAGCTCCCGAAACCCGGTCCCGCGACCGAGGGCATCGGTTTCAAGAGCCCGTGCGGCAGGTAACGGCACCTGAAAACCAGGTCCCGCGGCCGAGGGCATCGGTTTTCGCTTCCAATACATGATGAACGCGCAATGCTGCGTGACGTCACGAACGCGCCGCACCGCACACCTGCGCCGCTGCCTGACGCACGGCTTGCGCGACATTGCGCAGGGCCACTCACCCGCCGCATCCGGCGCGTTTCGCATCGCACATCCGCCATTGGCCGCCACCCACAGTCCCTGCAACGCCGCCGCAATCTCCCTGCACACACCATGCAAAAGCTCCGACACCACCACATCCTCGACCGCGCCAAGTATTTCCTCACCTGTTGGACCACGCAGGCCCCGGACGCCACCTTCGCCGGACTCAAGCCCGCCGACCTCGCCGCGGAAGCAGCCCTGGCCCAAAAAGCACGCAAGGATGTCCAAGCCGCGGAAGTCGCCCTGCGCGCACTCCGCCACACCCGCAACCTGGCCGACCGCCGCCTCGCCGGATTGCTCAGGCGCTTCGCCAAAGGCGTCTGCGCCCATCAGGATTACGGCGATGATTCTCCCTTCTACCGCGCCCTCGGATTCGTCCCCCACAGCGAAATCCGCACCGGCCGCCCGCGCAAGCCACGCGCGACAAGTTAAGGACGCTGACCGCATGGACGGAGGAACGGAGTCAATCCTCCGGTATCGTTGTTTAAACGGGCGTCACGCCCCCGGCTCGTTTTCCCGACTACTATGACCTCTGCTGACTTCCCGCCCCCTGACAGCGGCGGGATCTCCCCAGGTAATTGCACGTTGCTCCGCCGCATTGCCTGCGCTGCGCTCCGGCCATGCCAGTTTGGCTTCCGCTGCCGGCGAGCGCGTCAAGGGCGAGTCAAACAGTTCCCTGGAGAAGATCATTTCCGTGGAGTAAAAGCGATGGTTACCGGGGATGCTCGGCTTGTGTTTCATAGAGTGCCGGTGCGGCGACATCCTGTCAGAATTTCGCGGGCTTGTCGGGGCACCCCATCCGGTTACGTACGTTACTCAAACTTGATGGAATAGAGGTCAGCGTCCTTCATCACGAAGCGCAGGCACACCGGCTTGCCGGCCAGCGCGCCGAGATCCGGGTTGTTTTTCCAGAGGGCGTTGCGGGCGACGGTGTCGCCGTAGAGCTCGATGCTGTCGTCAAGCGTGAATCCTGGGACGGGTTTGCCGTCGGCGTCCTGGATTTCCACGCGCAGCGAACCGAACGCGGACGTGGCGAAATTCATCGAGAGCCGCGAGCCTTTGAAGGTCAGCGGCGGGGTGATCAGTTCGCCACCACTCGTCGGGGCCTGGATCGAAGCGAACCCATCGAGGCGCAGCGTGTAGCGGCGGAGCTGGACCTGGCCCACATAATAGAACTCCATGCGGTAAAGTGTGAGTTCGGGCGCAGCCCCCTCCATGTCCGATGCGGTTTCAACAAGATGCCAAAATACATTGTCTCCGTAAGTCCATGAACCGGATCGCTCCGGACCCGGCGGCATGAATGTTGTGGGCGAGAGTTCGAATGTGGTGCCGTCACGGCTCCACATCAGCTGGGCATCGCTCATGAACCCGGCGCGGCCCCACTCTTTGACCTGTTTCCGGCGGAGTTCGACATCCGGCAGAAACTC
>CAXNHR010000180.1:0-3314 GCA_964202135.1 Luteolibacter sp.
GGTTGCTCTCCAGCAGAGCCCTATCCGTTCCGGCGGTGAGCCGAACGGGAAACAATGGATGCGAGGATGCCAGAGCAATCGGCCATCCGGTGAAGTAATCCACTTTTGCTCAGTTTAATTCTGTCCACTTTTGCTCAGCCCGCCACAGACCATTCTTCTTGGGGGATGCCCGGAGCCGTCTCAAGTAAGTGGAAACCAGTGGTTTTTCTGCCAACAGTGGTATCGTCGAAAAATCCCTGATTTCAGGGTTGTCATTCCGAAGGCTTTGGAGATAGTCAGCATACCTTGATTGAATTTGATCGAGCACCCCGGCCACGAATTGGCACTGCACATGCTGGTTGCGGGCCAGCAAGGCGGCCCCCTCTCAACCGCCCATCCACCCTGTTCACCCCACCCAACCCATGATCCACCGAGCCGACGACGAGTCCCAGTGCGCATTGTTTGAAGAACCCGCCCGGCCGACTGCGACCACCAAAAGACGTCGTGCCGCGGGGGATTCGCCGCAGCCGGCGGATTTCGGTCTCAACGCGCCGTCGCAGTTGGTGAAGAACTACGTGCTGGACACGAATGTGCTGCTGCACGATCCCGCATCGCTGGAGCGCTTCAAGGAAAACCACCTTTGTATTCCGGTGGATGTGCTTGCTGAGCTGGACAAATTCAAAAGCGAGCAAACCGAGCGCGGTGCCAACGCCCGGCGCGTCCACCGCCGCCTCACGGAGATGTTTTCCTGTGCCGGGAAAGTCACTCAGGGCGTGACCAACAGCTTCGGCGGCACGGTGCGCATGGTGATCTACGATCCGGCAAGCTGCCCGAAAGACTCCGAGCTACTCAACCGATTCCACCGGATTTTCCCTGACCGTGAGCGCGTCGACCACCGGATCCTCGCGGCATGTCTGCTGCTCATGCAGCACAACACCGCGCCGGTGGTGCTGGTGACCAAGGACATCAACATGCAACTCAAGGCCCGTGCGGCGGGCATCGAGTGCCAGGACTACCTCAATGACAAGGTGGATGCGCGGGAGGTTTCGAATTACGAGGTTCGTCGTATCGAGGTGGACCCCAGCGAGCTCCAGCGCTACGCCAGCAGCGGTGTGATCGAGCTTTCCGAGGAGCGCACGGAGGGCGTGGCCATCAACGAATATGTGTTATTGGGTGCGGGCGAAAAACAAACCATTCCCGCGCGTTTCAACGCGGAAGGCCGCTTTGTCAGGCTCAACCTGCCGGAGGTTTTGAAAATTCCAGACGGCCAGTCGCTCAAGCCGCTCAATCTCGGCCAGCGCTGCCTGATCGACGCGCTGCTCAACCCGGAAATTTCACTGGTCACCTGTTACGGCCATGCAGGCACCGGCAAGACGCTTGTCGCGGTGGCCGCCGGTCTTCACGAAATGTTCAACCGCCGTTACACCGGCATCACGGTCAGCCGGCCGGTTGTCGCCATGGGCGAGCAGCTCGGTTTCCTGCCCGGATCGCTGGATGAGAAAATGCGCCCGTGGCTGCAACCTATCCATGACGCGCTCGACCTGTTGATGCGTCCGAGCACGCCGCTCGGCCCGCGCCGCAAGCAGCAGAAAGCAACCACCAATGCCACGCCGGTCTCCGTGAAGAAGCCCTACGAAACGCTGATGGAGCAGGGGATTCTGGAAATCGAAGCCCTTTGTTACATCCGCGGCCGCTCGATTCCCAACCGCTTCTTCATCCTCGACGAAGCCCAGCAACTCACTCCGCAGGAGGCGAAAACCATCGTCACCCGCATGTCGCGCGATTCGAAACTGGTGCTCGTGGGCGATCCCGCGCAGATCGACAATCCCTATGTGGACAGCCGCAGCAACGGCCTGGTTTACACTCGCAACCGCCTGAAGGGGCAGCCTTTTGTCGCCCACATCGCGCTCAACCGCGGCGAACGCTCCGAGCTTGCCGAGGCGGGCGCGAGGTTGATGTGAGAACCGGGGCATCACGCTCCGGCCAGCAGCGCCTCGTCCCAGTCCTTCCAGACGGGGTCGAGCTGTTTGGTGCGGAGCATCGCGGCGATTTCCGCGGCGCTGCGCGTGTCATGGATCTGGAACTGCTCGGTGGCTTTTTCACAGCCGGATTTTTGTTCCAGTTCCACCCGGCGGCCCTTGACTGTGAGATGAAGGTCATCCGAGCCGGCACCGGTGTAACCGCCGGGCTCGGTGCGCACGCCGGCAGACATGTGGGTGACGCCCAGCGTGGCGATGGCATCCCGCAGCGGCGCGGGCTCGCGGGTGGATACCACGATGCCGACCTGCGGGAAAAGAATCCGGAACACCGCGATCAGTCGGACAAATGCCCTGTCCGGCAGGAACAACGCGGGATCCGGCGTGTATTCGTAGTTTCCGGCATAGGGGCGCATGCGCGGAAAGGCCACGGTGAGCTGTGCTTTCCAGCAGTGTTTGTAGAGGTATTCAAGGTGCGCGCAGAGGGCGAGCGCCTCCTTTCGCCAATCCGCCAGGCCGAACAAGGCACCGATGCCGATGCGGCGGAAACCGCCCGTGTAAGCGCGCTCCGGACAGTTGAGACGCCAGTCGAAATTCTTCTTCGGCCCGGCGGTGTGCAGCGTCTGATAGACGGCACGGTCGTAGGTTTCCTGATAGACGATTAGCCCTTCCGCGCCGTGGGCGACGATTTCGGCGTATTGCCCGTCCTCCATCGGCCCGACCTCGATGGCGAGTGTGGGCATGAAGGGCTTGAGTGCGTCCAGACAGTCTTGGAGGAAGCCTTCGGAGACGAATTTCGGGTGCTCGCCGGCGACCAGCAGAAGGTTGCGGCAACCCAGCGCGTGGAGATACCTCGCCTCGCGCACGACCTGATCGACGTTGAGAGTGGTGCGAAGGATTTTCGCGTCGCGCGAGAAGCCACAGTAAGAGCAGTTGTTCACGCACTCGTTGGAGAGGTAGAGCGGCGCGAACAAGCGCATCGTCCGGCCGAAGTTGCGGCGCGTCGCCTGCTGGCTGAGCTGGGCGAGTTTTTCCAAGGGGCCGCCGTTTCGTTCATCGAGCAAACTCGCGAATCGCCGCATCAGAGGCGTGGGTCGTTCGAGAAGATCCGGGAAAACATCGGCAAAGGCCATGGCGGGCGGAACATGCCTCGCCCCGCGCTACGCGTCAAAGATGCTTTCAAGTCTAATAAAGTGTCTGATAAATAATTAGGATTTGGACTTGCGTTGGCGGGTGGGCGGGGCAGAGTGGGTGGCGAAATGAGACGCGCGCGCTGGCTGGCTCCGTGGAAGGACTCGTTGGATCGTCCGGTGATCTATCACTGTGTGACGCGGGTGGTGGAGCGGCGGCTGGCCTTCG
>CAXNHR010000181.1:0-3266 GCA_964202135.1 Luteolibacter sp.
CAAGGCGCTCTTCATGGGCATCGATTCCGCATGGCGCTGGCGCCGCGGCGTCGAGGACCTCTATCACTACCGCTTCTGGGGCCAGGTCGCGCGTTGGATGTCCTATCAGCGCAACATGGCTTCCGGCCAGCGCGTGCGGCTCTTCTTCACGCCGGAACGCCCCGAACCCGGTGCCATCGTCACCCTCAATGCCAACGCATTCGATGCCAACGGCGCGCCTCTCGAAAAAGGCACTGTTGCTGTTGATCTCACAGCTCCCGACGGCCGCACCCAGCGCATCGACCTCCAGAAAAACGAAAGCGCGTGGGGAGCCTTCAGCGGCCGCTTCAAGGTGGATCTTCCCGGTGCATGGAAACTGCGCGCCACCGCCAGCGGGGCCGAGGACAAGCCGCTCGAAACCACCCTGCTCGCCCAAGGCGTGGAAATCGAAAAGACCGGCCAGCCCGCACGTCCGGAGGTGTTGGAGGAGATGTCCCGCGTTTCGCGCGGCCGTGTCATCCAGCCAGCCCAGCTCGCCGAGCTCGTCAAGGAGATCAACGCCCTGCCCGAGCCGCGCCCGCTCGAAAGCCGCATCCCGCTGTGGTCCCACTGGGGCACCGTCACAGCGCTCATCGTTCTGTTAGGAGTCTTCTGGGCCGGCCGCAAACTCAACGGCGCGTTTTGAACACTTTTGTCGTCAGCTGGCCTGGTTTGGTATGGAGCAGGTCTGGTAGGCAACACCGACTCCCAACGTCGCCATCACCTGCGATCCTCACGCCACCCTCGTTCCAGCCTTAAAATGTCATGGGTTTCCGTTTTTCCGGACTCAATCGATATTCTCCAGAGCCGCGCAGATCGGAGGGGTGAGCGGTTGGATGATGCCGTTGTCGAGGCGGTAGATCCAGCTGTGGACGGCGATTTCATGGCCGCGCTCCCATGCGTCCTCGACGATGGTGGTGCGCGCCACGTGGCGGGCCTGGGCGAGCACGTTGAGCTCGCAGAGGCGGTCGGTCGCGGCCTCGGGAGGGAGCGAATCGAGTTCCTCGCGGTGCATGCGGCGCAGGGCGCGAATGCCGGAAAGCCAGTTGTCGATCATGCCGTGGCGGAAATTTTCGAGCGCCGCGCGCACGCCGCCACAGCCGTAATGCCCGCAGATGATGATATGACGGACTTTCAGCACATCGACGGCGTATTGCAGCACGGCGAGCAGGTTGAAATCGGTTTCCGCCACCACGTTGGCCACATTGCGGTGGACGAATACTTCGCCCGGCGCAAGGCCGGTGATCTGGTTGGCCGGCACCCGGCTGTCCGAGCAGCCGATCCAGAGGAGGCGCGGACTCTGTTGGCTGGCGAGGCGGCTGAAAAACTCCGGATCATCCGAGTGGATGGAACCTGCCCATTCGCGGTTTTTCCGCAGGAGTTGTTCGATCTGATACATGGCGGTCAGCCGGCGTTGCGGCGTTTGCGGACGGCCTCGGCGAGCACGTCGAGGGTGGTCACGGTGTCGTCCCAGCCGAGGCAGGCGTCGGTGATGGATTGTCCGGGAGTGAGTGTATCCAGGTCGGCGCTGAGTTTCTGGCTGCCTTCCACCAGGTTGGACTCGATCATCACCGAGGTGATCACGCGGCAACCGGCGGCGATTTGGTTGGCGATGTTGCGCGCGACCATCGGTTGGTTGCGGTAGTCCTTGAGGGAGTTGCCATGCGAACAATCGACCATCACCGATTCGATGAGTCCTTGTTCGCGCAGCATTTGCGCCGCCTCGTCGATGGCGGGATTCTCATAGTTCGGTCCGGTTTTTCCACCGCGCAGGATGAGGTGGCAGGATTCGTTTCCGGAGGTGGAAACGATCGCCGAAACGCCTTGCTTGGTCACCGAGAGGAAATGGTGTGGACGCGAGGCCGATTGGATCGCGTCGAGCGCGATTTGAATGGAGCCGCCCGTGCCGTTTTTGAACCCGACCGGCATCGAAAGGCCGGACGCAAGCTCGCGGTGGATCTGGGATTCGGTGGTGCGGGCGCCGATGGCACCCCAGGCGATCAGGTCGGCGATGTATTGCGGCGTGATGGTGTCGAGAAACTCGGTGCCGGCGGGCACGCCCATGTTGGCGAGGTCGAGCAGCAGGCCGCGCGCCACGCGCAGGCCACGGTTGATGTCGAACGAGTCGTTGAGCCCGGGATCGTTGATCAAGCCCTTCCAACCGACGGTGGTGCGAGGTTTCTCGAAATAAACGCGCATGATCACCAGCATGTCGTCCTTGAGGCGTTCTGCCTCAGCTTTGAGCTTGGCGGCATAGTCGAGCGCGGCCTCCGGATCGTGGATCGAGCAGGGGCCGACCACGGCCAGCAGACGGTCGTCATGGCGGCGGAGGATCGCATCGACCTCGGCGCGCGCTCCGGCCACCAGTTCGGAGGCCTGCTCGGTGAGCGGCAGATAGTAGGCCAGGACCGCAGGGGAAATGAGCGGGTTGAGGCCGGTGATTCGGAGGTCGTCGGTGCGGTGTTGCGTCACGCCGCGGATCGTTGACGGCTCCCTGCGACGGAGGCAAGACAAGAAAAAGACAAGAAGAAAGCCGGACAGGTTTCCCTGTCCGGCTTTTTGTTAGCTGTAGCGTTGGTCTGTGACCGTCGCATGATCGATTTACATCATGCCGCCCATTCCGCCCATTCCGTGGTCGTGACCACCGCCGCCGCCGCCTTGGGGCTCCTTGGCGGGAAGGTCGGTGATGAGGCACTCGGTGGTGAGCAGGAGGCCGGAGATGGAGGCCGCGTTTTGCAGGGCCGAACGGGTGACCTTGGTCGGATCGACCACGCCGGAGGCGATGAGGTCTTCGAACTTGTCGGTCGCGACGTTGTAACCTTCGGCTCCCTTGCCCTTCTTGACGTGCTCGACGATCAACGCGGCTTCGCGGCCGGAATTGGAGACGAGCTGGCGAAGCGGGGCTTCGATGGCGCGGGCCACGATGCCTGCACCGGTCTTCTCGTCGCCGGTGAGGCCGAGATCGCCGATTGCGGCGTGGGCGCGGATGAGGGCGGTGCCACCGCCGGCGACGATGCCTTCTTCAACGGCCGCACGGGTCGCGTGGAGGGCGTCTTCGACGCGGGCTTTCTTTTCCTTCATCTCGGTTTCGGTGGCGGCACCGACGTTGATGACGGCCACACCGCCGGCGAGCTTGGCGAGGCGCTCCTGGAGCTTCTCGCGGTCGTAATCGCTGGTGGTTTCCTCGATCTGGCGGCGGATTTGGTTGACGCGGCCGGTGATGGCTTCGGAAGTGCCGCCGCCTTCAA
>CAXNHR010000182.1:0-3230 GCA_964202135.1 Luteolibacter sp.
CCTGGTCAAATATTGGTTCTCCATCACCGACGCCGAGCAGGAACAGCGTTTTCTGGCCCGCATTCACGATCCGCTCAAGCAGTGGAAGCTCAGCCCGATGGACCTCGAATCGCGGGCGCGCTGGGAGGACTACACCGTGGCCAAGGAGAGCATGCTGCAGCGTACCAGCATCCCCGAGGCCCCGTGGTGGGTGGTCCCGGCGGTGGACAAAAAGAAAGCGCGCCTAAACTGCCTCAACCATCTCATCTCGCTCCTCCCTTACACCGGGACCCCGCACCAACCGGTTGTTCTGCCCCCCCGCCACCACCATGAGGACTACCACCGGCACCCGGTGCCGGAGGACATGGTCGTCCCGCAGAAATACTGAGCTTGGCGGCGTCGGCGGTGTGCCGGCTCTTGATTGTGACGTAATTGTCACGAGTGACCTCTTGCTGCGCTGCCGGCCTCGCGGCTCTCCTGCAGGCCATGGATTTTCTCGCCACGGCCGTCACGGACCCGACCTTCCTGACCTATTTTTTGCTCGCCCTCGCCGTGGGCCTAGCCCTTGGTTTTGAGTTTGTCAACGGCTTCCACGACACGGCCAATGCCGTGGCCACCGTCATCTACACGCACACCCTCAAGCCCACCCCTGCCGTGGTCTGGTCCGGCATCTGGAATCTCATCGGCGTGCTCACCTCCTCCGGCGCGGTCGCTTTCGGCATTGTCGCACTGCTGCCCGTCGAACTGGTCATCAACATCGGATCTTCCGCCGGTTTCGCCATGGTCTTCTCCCTCCTCGTCTCGGCCATCATGTGGAATATCGGGACCTGGTATCTCGGATTGCCCGCTTCCAGCTCGCACACGCTCATCGGCTCCATCCTCGGCGTCGGCTTGGCCAACGCGCTGATGGGTCCGGATCATTCGGTGACCGACGGCGTCAACTGGGCCAAGGCGCAGGAAGTCGGCCTCGGTCTGCTCATTTCACCGGTCGTCGGTTTTGTCGCTGCTGCCCTTTTGCTCATCACGCTGAAAATTCTCGTGCGCAAGCCCGAACTCTACCGCGCGCCGGTGGGCAAGACCCCGCCGCCTCTCTGGATCCGCGGGATCCTCATGTTGACCTGCACCGGGGTAAGTTTCGCCCACGGGTCGAACGATGGACAAAAAGGTATGGGTCTCATTGTCCTTATTTTGGTCGGGATCCTGCCCGGCACCTACGCCCTGAAAATGTCGGCCGATCACGAAACCGTGGCCGGCCTCTCGGCCGAAGCCGCGCAATTGTCGTCCGTCTTCGCCGCCGAGGCCGATGGGGCGGTCATCGGGGGCCGGGAGGCCAACGACATACTCGCCGCCTTTCTCAAGCCGAGCGGCCAGCCATCGGCCGAAGTCTTTGCCGCGCTGGCCGGAGCAACGGCCGAGGTCAGCGCGCGGCTCAAAAACGCCGAAACTTTCCAGGCCCTGCCCTCGAGCGAGCGCGGCGACGTGCGCACCGACCTTTATCTCGTTTCCAAAACCATCGCCAAACTCGACAAGGCCGGCCGTCTCGCCATGGACCCGGAGGTCCGCGCGTCCGAGCAGACGCTGGGCAAGCATGCCGACGCCCTGACCAACTACATCCCCGATTGGGTCAAATACGCCGTTGCCCTCTCGCTCGGCCTCGGCACGATGATCGGCTACAAGCGCATCGTCAAAACGGTCGGCGAAAAAATCGGCAAAGACCACCTTACTTATGGTCAGGGCGCTTCGGCCGAGGCGGTGGCCATGGGCACGATCATGGTGGCCGACCACTTCGGTCTCCCGGTCAGCACGACCCACGTTCTTTCCTCCGGCATCGCCGGCACCATGGCGGCGAACAACTCCGGCCTGCAGATGGCGACCGTGCGCAACATTCTCATGGCCTGGGTGCTCACCCTGCCGGTCTGCATTTTCCTCGGCGCCCTGCTTTTCGCCGGGGCGCTTAACGCCATCGCCCTGCTCGGATTCCGGTGAGCGGTGTTTGGGCCAAAGGAGCAAAGGACGCGAAGTTTGCCCTGCTCTATGCGTCTCCTCCTGCTCATCGCGCTTTTTCCGGCGGTCCTCGCGCAAGCCGCACCTGTCACCGCCGCTCAGGAGGCACAAGCCAACCCGATCTTCATCCGCAACCCCGAAGACATCACCTCGGGCGACATCCTTGCCGGCACGGCAGGCACGGTGGGCGGTGAGCGGCTCCCCCTGCGCTCGCGCATGGGTAGTGTTTTGAATGATTGGTGGAACGCTCCGCACATGCTCGGTGGCGAGGGCAACCGTTATGGCCTGCGCCCTCAGGCCCGTTGGCTCAAGGATCGTGGATTTTCCTTCGACGGAAATTACCAAGGTGCCTATTTCGGTGTGGTCTCGAGCCAGAGCGGATCGCGCGGATTCTGGGACGGGCAGCTGAATTTGTCCGGCCAGTTCAACCTGGGCGATGCGGTCGACAACGAGCAATTGCGCGGTGTCCAGATGTTTGGTGCGGTCAGTTACCGCAGCAGTTGGGAGGAGTCCAACCCGAACAACTTCGTCCTGGCCCAAAGCATGTTCAATCCTTCGAACTGGCAGTCTGGGACCCAATGGCGTCTGCTCAACTTCGGCCTCCTCCTCGACAGCGCGAAAAATCTCCCCGTCGAGCACATGCTCACCCTCAAACTCGGGTGGCTCCAACCCCAGCGCGAATTCGCCGACCAGCCGCTGAGCAAATTGTTCCTCAACAATGCGGTGAACAGCGCCAAAGGCCTCGGGGGCAATATCCCCTTCTCCTCGAGTGAATCCACCTGGGGCGGCACGCTCACGGTGCGTCCGCAGGATGATTTCTACCTGCGAAACGCGCTCTTTATGTCCTTCCCTAATCCTACTTCCTCGCCCAACCACGGGCTTATGTTCCAAGGCTCGCTCAACCCTGCGCAAAACGGACTTTGGTATATGGGCGAGGGAGGGTGGACGCCCACCTTCGGCCCGGAAAGCCTGCCCGGAAAATACGCCTTCGGCGGATTTTACTATGGCACGCCGGCCGGGCAGGCCTCGTGGGACGGATCGGCCGCTTCCGGTCAATACGGTTTCTACGCGCAAGCCGACCAAATGCTTTTTCGCGAGACTTCGACCGGTCCGGCTGCCGACCTCACGACGCAAGGCTTGAAAACCTTCAATCTTTTCTTCTTCACGACGAGCGAGACGAAGGCGGACGTTTATCCCTTCTATTTTCAAAGTGGATTGGTCTACACCGGTCTCCTCCCGCGCCGCGA
>CAXNHR010000183.1:0-3217 GCA_964202135.1 Luteolibacter sp.
GCTCAGGAAACCGTGCTGCAAGACATTGAGAAGGTGGTGATGGAGGCCAAGGAGCAAGCCGCCGCGCGCCCGATGGATTATACGCTCAAGTCCGTGGTTCAGTGCGCCGGGATCCTGCTGGGCGAGATTGAGCGCGCTCGCGCCCACTACCGGGATCTCCGCGATATTCACCAACAGGAACTCAAAACCCGCACTCGCCGATGATCCGCCCGTTGCTGATTGCCACCGGCATCCTGCTCTGCCTGCGATCCGCAGCCGGGGCGCAGCCGCCCATCAGCCGCGCGGCGGATATCCATGCGCTGTCAACCGAACAGGCGGCGCAGGCACGGCCGGTTCTCATCGAGGGAGTGATCACCTACGTCGATGCGGCAAGCGGCCGCGCCTTCGTGCAGGATGATAGCGGCGGGGTGTCGCTGAGGCTCAAGCCCGGCGAAAAACTGGGTGAGGAAATCCGCGCCGGCGCGAGGGTGCGCGTGCAAGGTTTCACCGAGGCAGGCGGTTTGTTTCCTGAAATCGGCGGTTCCGAGGGGCAGGCCGCCGCACTCGAATGGCTGGGCCCCGGTGCGATGCCCGAACCCAGGGTGTTGAACGGTTTCCAACTGATGGAACCGCTTGTCGATGGCCAATGGGTCGAGATCCGCGGCGTGTTGCGGCCGCCACCACAGCCCTACCGCGGCGCGACCTTGGCGGTCGAAGCCAGCGGTCGCACCTTTTTCGCCTACATGCCGGACTCCGACAAACCCCGCGAGTTGCCGCAGGCAATGCTCGGCATTCCGGTGAAAGTCCGCGCGGTCGCAGGCACCTTCGTCAATGATCGGCGGCAAATGACCCGCCGCGTCCTCTATCTGCCCTCACTGGAATTCATCAGTCCGGACGAGGCCCGTGCGCTGGATGACCCATTCGCACTGCCGCTGACGCATTTCGATGACTTGCTGCGCGCCGAATCGCCGAGTGTCTCTGAGCGCGCGAGGGTTCGCGGCATCGTGACATTGGTGCAGCCCAATGAAGGACTCTATCTGCGCGAAGAACAAAGCGGCGGTGGTGGCTTGTGGGTGCAGACCTCACAGGGCTTCACGCCGGAATCCGTCAGGGCAGGAGACGTGGTGGAGGCCGTCGGCTGGCCGGAAGTCACGGATTTCCGGCCGGACCTGCGTGGCGCGGTGTTCCGGGTGGTGAAACCGGGCCCCCCCGTCGCGCCGTTGGTGGCCAGCGCCGCCGAACTGCTCACCACCCGCCATCATGCGGATCTGGTGCAGGTGGACGCCACTCTGATCGGCATCTTTGACGATCCCCTCAGCACTCGTTTGCTGCTCAGCGACGGTCATGTGGTTCTGGAAGCTCGCATCCCTGCCGCACTCGCCAGGCAACCGTTGCCCGAGTGGGTGCGCGACGCCCGCCTAAGGCTCACAGGCATCTGCGTCAACATTCCTGCGGAAACCATTGGCAGCCCCCAGTCCAGCCAGACGTTTTTCATCCGGATCGGCGCGCTTGAGGACGTGGTCGTGCTTTCCTCGCCCTCGTGGTGGACGCCGGGCCGCATGATCTGGGCACTCGGCATCGTCGTCGGCTGCGCGCTGCTGGTCAGCGGCTGGGCGATGGCCCTGAGTCGTCGCGTGGCCATTCAGACCAAGGTGATCGAAGCCCAGGTTCACCGCGCCGGGGTTCAGGAAGAACGCCACCGTCTGGCCCGCGAGCTACATGATTCCCTCGAACAGGAAATGACCGGCGTGGGCCTGCAACTCGAAACCGCCCTCGCCCGCATCGACAGCGAGCCAGATGCCGCCCGCAACTCGATCGAACGCGCCCGCCGCCTGCTGCATCGCGCCCAGCGCGAAACCCGCGAGACCATCTGGGACCTGCGCTCCTCGCCCACCGATCCGGGCGTCCTTCCCGGCCTGTTCCAGGAAGCCCTCGCTCCACTGGCCGAAGCAGCCGGTGCGGAACTTGAGGTTTCCTTTTCACAAAACGTCCCCGACGGCCTGTCCGGCACGCTCATGCACCACCTCGCACGGGTCGCCCACGAAGCGGTGGCCAATGCCGCCAAGCACGGCCATCCACGCCATTTGCGCGTCTCACTGGATGTGATCGACGGGCAAATCGAGCTCATCGTGCGCGACGACGGTTGCGGCTTTGACCAATCCGGTGCCCCCGGCGCGCGCCAAGGCCACTTCGGCCTGACCGGCATGCTGGAACGAGCGGCCAAATGCGGCGGCTCACTCAGCATCCGCAGCTCTCCGGGTGAAGGCACCGAAGTCCGCCTCACCGCTCCCATCACCAACCACCACAACGAAACCATCACCCCATGAAATCCAGCAACGTTCCGAAACTCCGCATCCTGCTCGTCGATGATCACTTCGTCGTGCGCCTCGGCCTCGCGGACCTGCTCTCCACCGAGCCCGGCTTCGAGGTCGTCGGCGAGGCCTCGGATGGCGAGGAAGCGGTGAATCTTTTCCTCGATCTGAAACCGGACATCGTGGTCATGGACTACGAGCTACCGAAACTCGACGGCCCTCAATCGGTGGCGGCCATCCGCAACCGGAATCCCGCTGCTCGCATCCTGATGCTCACTGTTTCCGAAGCCGAGGAATCCATCTGGCGCGCGGTGGAGGCCGGAGCTTCCGGCTATGTGCTCAAGTCCGCCCCGCGCGAGGACATCGTCAGCGCCGTGCGCAGCGTCGGCAGCAGCCATGAATTCTTCTCTGCGGCGATCGCCGCCAAGCTGCAAGCCCGCCGCAAGCGGCCTTCGCTGAGCCCGCGCGAAAAAGATGTCCTCAAATGCCTCGTGCGCGGCCTCGCCAACAAGGAAATCGCCGATTTCCTCGGCCTCGCCGAGCCGACCGTGAAAATGCACCTCGTTTCCGTCTTCGAGAAACTCGGCGCGCGCGACCGCACCCAAGCCGCCATGCTCGCCGTCCAGCGCGGCCTTCTGACCGCCGGAAAATGAGACATCCAATCACTCGGCGGCACCTTCTTCCTCGCCCGCGGCATTCTCTTCAAGCGGCGGCACGGCGATCGGCGGGGTGACCGCCTCGATGGGCGGAGTGGTGGCGCTTTGGGCCTGCGGTGGGGTGGCGATGATGCCGCCGGGCAGTTGCTGCACCGAGCCGGCATTCGGATCGGCCGGAGCCGGAGGCTGGGCCTTGGTGAGGATTTGCGAGCGCTCGCGGATCAGCGGATCCACCGTGCTCTTGGCCACCAGGAAGGTGCGGCCTTCGAG
>CAXNHR010000184.1:0-3194 GCA_964202135.1 Luteolibacter sp.
GGGCAGTTGCTGCACCGAGCCGGCATTCGGATCGGCCGGAGCCGGAGGCTGGGCCTTGGTGAGGATTTGCGAGCGCTCGCGGATCAGCGGATCCACCGTGCTCTTGGCCACCAGGAAGGTGCGGCCTTCGAGGGCTTTTTCCTTCTCCAGCTTCTCCGTTAGAGACTTGAGGCGTTCGGTGAAGGCGGCATCCTTGGCCTTGGCGTCCTCTTCCTTCTCGCCCTCCTCCTTCTTGCGCTCCTTCGGCAGTGCGGCGGCGACGCTGACGGTGAGAAGCACTTCCTCTGAAGGCGGCGCGGCGGCATCGCCTTCGGCTGCAGCGGCAGCCGGCTTGGCGGGTGTGATGGTGAGCGTATAAGTGAAGCCCTCGAAGGTTTCGATCGCCGCGTCGCGCTTCTTGTCCGCCTCGGCGCGGTCCGCCACTTTGTCAGCGGGAAGCACATCGTTGAAACGGGCGTAGGAGAACAGGCTCTTGAGCGGCGAGTTGGCATTGGTGTCGAACACCTCATCCGGCGCGCCATCCACGATCTTGAACTCGGCTTCCTCGGTATCACGGGTGATCTTCCATTCGGTTTCCTTGCTGTTGATTTTGCCCAGTGAGATGGATTTGATTTTCTCAAGGCTGAAGAAATCATCCGCCAGCCAGCGGCTGGGCTCGTCGCTGATGGATGGGAACATCTCGCTCACTGCATAGAAGCCGGATTCATCCGCGTGATTGCGGATGTAGCGACCGACAGCACCACCACCGCCTAAGGGGCTGGCATCGGCTCCGCTCTCGATGTTCTTGCCGAGCGAAACGGTTGTGAGTTCCTTGCCGGAAGCATCCTTGAAAACGGCGGTGAGTCCGCGGTCTTCTGCTTTTGCGGCTTTTTCATCCATGCCGAAGCGCGGCGCAAACGACGGGCCAGCCTCCATGCCACGGGTGACCTTGAGCTCGTCGAGCGTGCGGATGAATTCGTTCACATAACCCGCATTGGCGGGATAATCCTCGCGCTCGGCAACCACCCACTTGCCATCCTTGCGGGTGAGGGTGACGCTGCCTTTAGCACCCGTGATGACCACGCTTGTGATATCGGCAGCCGGGAATTTTTCAAACAGGGTTTGGCCGGGCGCGCGATTGGTGACGCTCAGCGCGGCGTCCTTTTGTGTGAGTTTCACAGCGATCACGGCGAGGCCGAGGACGATCGCGATGGCCCAGAGGATGATAACCTGACGTTTGTTCATATCTTGAGGATTTGAGATTTGAGATTAAAAAATCAGCGGGCGCGGGTGGAGCGACGGCGCTGGATGAAAAGACCGAAACCGATGAGGATGACGATCGATGGCATGATGGCGGTGTTGAGCAGGGTGATTCTGCCGGCGAGTTTGTCTTTCTGGCGGCGCAGGTCTTTTTCCTGCTCGCGGATGAGCTTGGCATACTCGACCTGTTCCTTGCGCAGTTTTTGAATTTCCGCTTCCTGCTCGGGTGAGAGATACAATTCGCTGCCGCGGGATTTTTGTGACTGGAGCTCGTTGAGTTTCTCCTGGGCGGCCTTCTGCTTTTCCTGGAACTCCTCAATCTTGGTGCCGACTTGCTTGTTGAACTCGGCCTCCATCGTCTGCACCACGGTGAAGGGACGGCGGATCGCCGAGCGCGAACGCGAACCGATCAGGTGCTTGGAGCCGACCGCCTGGTCGAGCAGGTTGAAGAGCAGCGAGGAGTTGCCATTGACCGGCGAGGCCATCTGCATGCCGCCGAACTGCTGCACGTTGTAGGCGAAGCGGTCGTAAAAGGCATCGACATCGGCGATCAGGAAGACATTGCCCGGATTCGCACCTTCCTTGAGCCATGCGGGTTTTTCATCGCCCTTCTTCTCATCATTTTCCTTGGGAGCTTCCGCGCCGGGTTTGCCATCGGGGAAGGCGGTCTTGAAGGTGCCGCTGAGATGGGTCACGAGATCATAAGCCGTGCCGCTCGGGCGGAAGGTGGTGGTGAGCGAGGGGTCGAGTTGCGAGGCCAGCATGGCATCCACGAAACCGGCGCCGGTGGTGGATTTGATCAGGCTGTTGGCCGCCACTCCGGCACCACCGGTGATGGTGAAGGCACCGGGCAGGAAGAAGGTCACGCTTTCGAGGTCCTTGGTGACCACGTTGTCGTCCTGCGGCATCGCATCGCGGTTGAGGGTGAGCACCGCCATCCCCATGCGGTCGCCGGCGAGGCGGGTGGCGAACGCGGGATCCGCCAACACCTTGCCTGACTCGAAAGAAGCGCCCCATCCCTTGAGCAGGGTTGGCAGCGTGGAGGTGGTGGGCGCACCGCCCATGCCCATCATCGGATTGCCGCCGCCGGTCATCTGCGCGGCGACGGAGAAGGCATCAAGGCAGGCGACGACGGTGCCGCCGTTGAGCAGGTATTGATCGATGGCAAACTCCGTCTCGGGCGTGATGCCCGCCGGATGGAAGAGCAGCAGCACCTTGATCGAACTCGCATCGATTTCCTTGGCTTCCATCGGGATGTCCTCAAGCTCGAAGGACTGCTTGAGTTGCTGATAGATGACCCACGGTGTCTTCGGCGGTTGGCCGGGCATCATCGCGGGGCCGCCCTTGAGATCGAGCGCGGACATGATGCCAATCCGTGGTTTCACCGGAGTGCTGACCTCGGCGACGGCTTTGGAAAGATGGTATTCCAGCATCGTTTCATCGCGAGGGTCGATGAAGGGAATGACGCTGGTTTTATCGAGGCAGGAAACTGCGAGTCCGAAGTAGAGGTTCTGATCATCCATGCGCTGGCCGCTGATACCGTCAAGATTGGCGGAGTCCTCGGCGTCAGTGTCGGGCTGCGGATCAAGGTTCTCGATGCGCAGTTTGCCATCGGAAAGCGACGCGTATTCCTTGAGCAGGTCGTCCACGCGGCGCATGTGGAGTTTGATTTCCTCCGGCATGTAGTCGCTGCTACGGGACGCGTAGTAGCGAATGACCACAGGAGTATCGAGCTCGCCGAGAATGGCGCGGGTGCCGTCGGAGAGCGTGTGGATTTGTTTCTCGGTGAAGTCTGCGCCGCGGTTGCCCAGCGGGGTGAGCGAGACCAGCCAGTTGGCGAGCACGGCGATGGCGACGAGAGCGGCGACTCCGAATGCCGAACGGGTGACGGGATGGGTGATTTTCATGTCAATTTGAGATCTGAAATTTGAAATTTGAAATGATGCTCAGGCCCG
>CAXNHR010000185.1:0-3190 GCA_964202135.1 Luteolibacter sp.
CCTCGCGCCCGGCCGGGTGGAGGTGGATCTGCTCAAGTTCAGCGGCCATGGTTATGAAACTTTCGACAACCGCCTGTGCGCGCTGCAACTGGTGGAGAACGGCCTCACCGATGCCACCATGTTCCTGCCCACCGGCGAGGTGGTGCAGCCCGCCGAGGCCATCTACCGCCATCCGTTGCTATTGCTGCGCGGCAGCTTCGATCCGGTGATGAACCTGCATCTCGCCATGCTCGAGCAGTCGCAGGCCGCGTTTTCCGGCTCCCTCGCCGAGAGCGAACGCGCCGAGGCCATCGAACTCTGTGAAATCTCGATGCACAACCTGCTGCGCGGCCCCGGCATCGATCCCGTGGACTTCATCGACCGCGCGGACGCGCTGCAGTCGCTCGGCAAAACCGTGCTGGTTTCGCGCTGCGCGGAGTTCCACCGCATCGCCGCCTTCCTCAACCGCTGCACCACCAAGCCCGTCGGCATCGTGTTGAGCATCGGCCTGCTCAACGAACTCTTCAAAGCCAAGTGGTCGGAAAACCTTGCCGGCGGCCTGCTCGAATCCTTCGGCCGGCTCTTCAAGGAAGGCGTGACGCTCTATGTTTTCCCTTGGAAAAACCGCAAGACCGGCGAACTCGTCACTGCCGACAGCTTTCTTGCGCCGGAAAACTGCCGCCATCTCTATCAGCACTTTGTCGAAAGCAGCCGCATCCGCGGAATCGACTGCGGCGGCGAATCCCTGCTGGCCTACACCGGCCGCGATGTCCGCCGGATGATCCTCGCCGGTGATGAACGCTGGCGCGATCTGGTGCCCGAGGTCGCCTGGGCGATGGCCGAGCGCCATGCCCAGCTCCGCGCCTCGTCCGATGCCTGAATTTCCGCTTCATCGGCTCGTCCGGCACCGGTCCGCTGCAAATTCTTTCGGGTTTCCCGAGGCCCGTTCTTGACCCGGATCAGGGCTGCTTCTACGAAGTGCCCATGACTCCACTTTACGAAGGCAAGGCGAAGCGCATGTGGGCCACCGACAACCCGGACACGCTCCGCATGGAATTCAAGGACGATGCCACCGCTTTCGACGGCAAGAAAAAGGCGCAGTTCGAAAACAAGGGCCGCCTCAACAACGCGATCAGCACCCTCATCTACGGCATGCTCGAAAAGGAAGGCATCCCCACCCACTTCGTCCGCCAGATCGATGAAACCAACGTCGAGGTCAAAAAAGTGGAAATCCTGATGGTCGAGGTGATCGTGCGCAACCTCGCCGCCGGCAGTTTCTCCAAGCGCACCGGCATCGCGGAAGGCCACGTTTTCACGCAGCCGGTCATCGAGTTTTCCTACAAGAGCGACGCCCTCGGCGACCCGCTCATCAATGACGACTACATCCGTGAGATGAAGCTCGCCACTCCCGGGGAGCTCGCCCACCTGCGCAAGTCCGCCTTCAAGGTGAACGAAATCCTATCCGCCTTCTTCGCCAAGTGCGGCCTCAAGTTGGTGGACTTCAAGCTCGAATTCGGGCGCCTCGCCACCGACCCCTCGGTGATCGTGCTCGCCGATGAGATCAGCCCCGACGGCTGCCGCCTGTGGGACCTCAAGACCGGCGAGAAAATGGACAAGGACCGCTTCCGGCGCGATCTCGGCAAAGTCATGGAAGCCTACGAGGAAGTCCTCGGCCGCGTGCGCGAAAACCTCGCCTGACCCGTAGCGGCAGTCCTGTTTTCTAACTCATTGCACCTCGCCAAACCCGCGCAACGTTCCGCGCACCTAACCAATTACTCAACCCACATCCAGCCATGTCCACCGAATCCAAATGCCCATTCAACCACGGAGCCCCCTCCTCCACCGGCACCACCATCAGCGACTGGTGGCCGAACCGGCTCAAACTGGAACTACTCTCCCAGCACTCCACGAAATCCAATCCCATGGAGCCGGATTTCAACTACGCCGAGGAATTCAAATCCCTCGACTATGACGCGCTCAAAAAAGACCTCGCCGCGCTCATGACCGACTCGCAGGACTGGTGGCCCGCCGACTTCGGAACCTACGCCGGTCTGTTCATCCGCATGGCATGGCACAGCGCGGGCACCTACCGCACCGGCGATGGCCGAGGCGGCGGTGGTCGCGGCCAGCAACGCTTCGCCCCGCTCAACTCTTGGCCCGACAACGTGAGCCTCGACAAGGCCCGCCGCCTGCTATGGCCGATCAAACAGAAATACGGCCGCAAAATTTCCTGGGCCGATCTGATCATCCTCGCAGGAAATGTCGCGCTGGAAACCACCGGCTTCAAAACCTTCGGCTTCGCCGGTGGTCGTGAGGACGTGTGGGAACCCGACCAGGATGTTTACTGGGGCCGGGAAACCACATGGCTCGGTGGCGACGTGCGCTACCACAAGGGCTCCAAGGGCGTCGAGGGTGAAGGCGTGGTGGTTACCGACGACACCGCCGACGGCAAGATCCACGACCGCGACCTCGAAAACCCGCTCGCCGCCGTGCAAATGGGCCTCATCTACGTCAACCCGGAAGGCCCCGACGGCAATCCCGATCCCATCGCCGCCGCCAGGGACATCCGCGAAACCTTCGCGCGCATGGCCATGAACGACGAGGAAACCGTCGCCCTCATCGCCGGCGGTCACACCATCGGCAAAACCCACGGCGCAGGCCCGGCCACCCACGTCGGCCCGGAACCCGAAGCCGCTCCGCTTGAAGAACAGGGCTTTGGTTGGAAGAGCAGCTTCGGCAGCGGCAAGGGCGCGGACGCAATCACCAGCGGACTCGAAGTCACCTGGACCCAAACCCCTGACAAGTGGTCGAACTCCTACCTCGAAAACCTCTTCAAATACGAATGGGAACTCACCAAGAGCCCGGCCGGCGCGCACCAATGGGTCGCCAAGGACGCCCCGGAAGACATCCCCCACGCCTTCGATCCGGCTAAAAAGCAGCGCCCCACGATGCTCACCACCGATCTCTCGCTGCGCTACGATCCGGCCTATGAAAAAATCTCCCGTCGTTTCCTCGCAAACCCCGCGGAATTCGACGACGCCTTCGCCCGCGCCTGGTTCAAACTCACCCACCGCGACATGGGCCCGAAAACCCGCTACCTCGGGCCCGAAGTCCCCGCCGAAGAACTCATCTGGCAAGACCCGGTTCCCGCCGTCAATCACGCACTCATCGATGCATCCGACCTCGCCACGCTGAAGTCAAAAGTCCTCGC
>CAXNHR010000186.1:0-3173 GCA_964202135.1 Luteolibacter sp.
GACTTTAAGATTTCCTCCCAACCAACCGCCCTCGTGGATGGTCATGAACAGATGCGCTGTTTCCTCGGAAAGACCGAACCATGCTTGGCCTACCCGGTAGAGCATGCCGAGGAAGTTGGTCGTTGCACCGCGCGGTTCGCGGTGGGGGGGGGGCAACATGGGTCCATGACCCATCGGCGATTGCCCTTCCCCTCACCCCCGCGGCATAGGGGCAAAAGACCCCATATCGCAAGTGGATGAGGGCGCTAAGGTGAGCGCTGTCGCAAAGACACATCATTATGAAAACACACCAACTTCCCTTAATCGCCTTGGCCGGTGCTTGCACCGCGGGCATCGCCTTCTCCGAATTGACTGTCGCGCAGGATGCGCCGGCGCCACCGCCACCGCATTCCGCGGATATCGTGGCCGTGGCCTCGGGTGATCCCGATTTCGCCACTTTGGTCGCCGCATTGAGCGCGGCGGATTTGGTCACGGTCCTGCAAGGCAAGGGCCCGTTCACCGTCTTCGCTCCGAATAATGCCGCTTTCGCCAAGCTTCCCCCGGGAACGCTCGACGATCTGCTCAAGCCGGAGAACAAAAAGAAATTGGCCGGCATCCTCAAGAATCACGTGACCTCGGGCAAGATCACGACCGCCGGACTGCAAGACGGGTCGATCAAAATGCTCGGTGGCGAAAAAGTCGAAGTGGCCAAGGAGAATGGCCGCGTCGGATTCGGCGGCGCCAAGGTCCTGCGGGCGGACATCCCGGCATCGAACGGCGTGATCCACGTCATCGACACGGTGGTCCTGCCCGACTGAATTTGTGCATGGGCGCGCGGTTAACTTGCATTCGCAAGCCAAGCCGCGTTTGCACAGGGCCATCCTGCGGTGGGGCAGGATGGCCCAACTTTTTTACGGGGATCGGATGGGGGGCAAACCCCATTACCCCTGCCCGCGCAAGGGTGTCATCCTGGACCCATGAAGATCTTCCTATGAACTGCGGCTCTGGTCCTTGCAGCATTTTTCCCGCTCGCCGCCTGCACAACGATTCCATCCGACGGCGCAGCTGTGCAGTGCGAGGCTTGCGATACATTGTGGATCCGGCTTCTACCCGCGAGCGGGGCTCCGGGTATTTACCGCCTCAACCATGAGAAGCGTTGGCAGGCCTGCGCGGACTGCGAGAAGCTGGCCATGGCCTATTTCGGGGGCGCGCGTCTGCCGGAGTGTTGCGCTAAGTGCGGCGGGAAATTGTCCGTGCAACCGGTCAAGGTGACGCGCTAGGGCGCCGGCGATTTCGCTTGCGACAACCAAGGTCGCGGCTCGGTTCGGATTTTCCACGGTGCCCGGCCGTGCGGTCGCGAGGTGACGGGCGCACCGGGTCAAGCCCGAGACCTGCGATGGGTTCGAACCCTCGTGGCATTTCACCCGATGGCGAGGGGTGCGTGATGCGGAGAAGGTGACGGTGAAACTTCCAACAAACCATGAATACCTTTCGCTACCTCGTCGCCTTGTTACTTATCACCCTTGTTCCGGCCGTTTTGCTTTACTGGCTGTTGTTGCATGCCTTGCTCCCGGTGTGGCGGAAGCTCGGAATTTCCGCATCGCAATACTTGCTCTGGGCCGCGGTGATCGCGGTGGCCTTCTTCCTCACCGTGTGGCGGGAACCGCTCCTGGGGAGGGAATACGGATTTCAACCAATGCTGGTCGCAGTCGGGGTCGTGTTTCTTGCCGGGGCTATCGTGTCGCGTCTGCAGATCGAAAGGTTTCTGCCGTGGCGGACGCAGTTGGGGTTGCCGGAGATCGATCCGCAGCACTACAGGCAGAAGCTCGTCACGGCAGGGCCGTATGCCCACACGCGTCACCCGCGCTACATTCAGGTCTCGCTCGCCCTCGCCGGTTGGGCGCTGGTGGCCAATTATCCGGTGGGCTATTTTACCGCCTTGCTCTGGATCCCGCTCATGCTTGTGATCGTGCGTCTCGAGGAAATGGAGTTGCACCGCCGCTTCGGTCTGGAATACGGCCTCTACTGCGAACGTGTGGCCCGCTTCTGGCCGCACCCTCACGCCGCGAATCATCGCGTCAAAGCCTGAGCGGCACGTTACCCGGAGGAATCTATGAATAACCACACATCGGCCTTGGCCAATCTGTTGCAATGCCATGATGGCATCGGAAGGGGTGGGCTGTCGTCCATTCTGGAAATCATCGAGGGTGAGATCGGACTGCCGGTGCCGGCGCGGAAGTTCCGGTGCGAGTTTGTTCCCACCGCCACGCGTTGGGATGGCTCGGCGCGCACGGTGCATCTTTACGAGATCAGTTCGAGCGAGGCCTTTCCCGACGGGACTTTCGAAGCGATCCGCGACTTCGCCGAGCGCCTGCATGACGGGTGCGGTTGCTTCACCGCGATGTGGGTGGCCGATGGCGACGGGCATGATCCGATGAAGGTGTGGGATGTGCGGGACGAACTGATCTGGGTGAGGTGAGAGCGGAAAAGATAGCCGCATGCGAAGGAAGTCGTTGCGGTGGCCTCTTGACCGCTGGTGCTAATCCGTCGGGCTGGCCGGAACGCGCGACTGACCCGCGGCGGCGTGAGGCCGTCGCTTACAAATTTCCCGGAACGAGGGGATGACTGGCCAGGGTGAGGCGGCGGGCGCGTTGGCGCAGGTAGGTGCGGGCGCGGCGGGCGCGGGCCATGACGATCTCGGGAGTGTCGCCGCCGGCGAGTTCGAGGATGAGCGCGCCGGTGAAATGAACGGTGGCCAATTCTTTGAGCAGGGTGGTCCAGTCGATCCGGCCATCGCCGGGCGGGAGGTGGTCGTCGCCATGGCCTTTGTTGTCGTGGACATGGAGCAACCGCAGGTAGGGGGCCATTTTGTAAACCAGCGGGTAAAGATCGCCGGCGAGGTTGGCGTGGCCGGTGTCGAGGCAGGCGCCGACGCGGTTGCCTTTGAGCGAGGTGAGGATCCAGAGCAGGTCGGAGGATTGTCCGAAGAGCAGGTGTGGCAACTTGTTTTCCAGCACGCACTCGATCCCGAGTTCGCCGCAACGTAAGGCCACGCGGTCGAGCACGGCGCAGACGTTTTCGATACGCAGCAGGCGCTCGTCGCGGGAGGGAATGTCGGCGTTCTCCGGTCCGGGGTGGATGACGAAATAGTGCACGCCGATGAGCGAGGCTGCCTCGACCGCGCGGAGGATCTC
>CAXNHR010000187.1:0-3169 GCA_964202135.1 Luteolibacter sp.
CCGAGATCGCCCTCGCGGCGGGGTGAGAATGCGGGAATGAGGATGCCGGCCTGGCGTTTTCCGGGTGGATGCACGCGGCGAGTCTTGGCGGCCACTCCCACCGCGTAAACACCGAATTTCCGCCAGAACCTGCCGCAGGCTAACAGGCGACGCCATTCCGGCGCGGCACTTTCCGGGGCCGGCGAAAAAAAATCAGATTTTGACAGAAGTTGGTTACGGCATGAGTATTCTGGCAGGAATGTCATGACGCATTCCCTAACAACGAAACTATTATGAAACACAAACTTTGGATCCCATTGCTCGCCTTGCCGCTGCTATTCGTCGCCTGCAAACAAAAGGAAACCGTGACGGAACAAATGGACGCCGGGGCCGAAACAGTGGCAGAAGCCGCTGCCGAGGAAGCCGCCGCAAACGCAAAAGCCGCCGCTGAGGCAGCTGCTGCACAAGCCAAACAGGAAGCCGAGGCAGCAGCAGCTGCTGCACAAGCCAAACAGGAAGCCGAGGCAGCCGCAGCAGCCGCAGCAGCCGCACAAGCCAAACAGGAAGCCGAGGCTGCAGCCGCAGCCGCAGCAGCAGCCCTTGAGGCGGCGGGTGACGCAACCCAGGAAATCGAAGAAGCGGCTCAAGACCCGATGCCTGAATAAGAATCATCCAATCATTGCCGGGGCCTGCGGGTCCCGTGCCTTGTAAATCACAAAACCGGCGTTTCCATCGAGAAATCGCCGGTTTTCTTTTCAACCCCCGACTGGCCGATGAAGATTCGGGCTGGCCACGCCGGAGATGGCAGGTGAGCTTGGAGCGCCCGATTTGATGTCCGAAACCAGCGCACCCATTTCTGTTTTCCGCCTCCGCTTCATCGACATGGCGCGCGCAGTGGCGATCCTTTTGATGCTGGAAGGGCACTTTGTGGATGCCACGCTGGCTCCGGAGTGGCGGGTGAGTGGGCAGCCGGTCTATGAACTATGGAACTACATCCGGGGCATGACCGCGCCGATGTTTTTCATGGTGACGGGCTTGATTTTCGCATACCTGCTGAGCGGCGCGAGGGAGCCTGGATTTTTCAAGGTGGTGCGAGTGCGCAAAGGCCTGCTGCGCGCCGGCGAGTTGTTATTCTGGGGCTATCTGCTGCAAGTCAACGTGCTGCACCTGCTAGGGATGCTCAGCGGGGTGCCGGACCCGTGGCTGCAGGCATTCCACGTGTTGCAGTGCATCGCAGTGGGGCTGCTGGGAATGATTTTGATATTCGGCGTGATGCGGCGCGCGGGAGCCTGGGCACTTGCGGCAAGCTATGTGTTATGTGGGCTGATGGTATTCCTCGCCTCGGTCTGGTTGGCGAATCAAGCGGGGCCGGTGCCGCAGGGAGCACCGGTATTTTTGCAAAATGCCATCAAGGGGCCGGCATCTAGTTTCCCGTTGGCACCATGGATCGGCTTCACCTTCTATGGCGCGGCGATCGGCGTTTTGGTTCGCCGCCACACCCAGGGTCGTGATTCAGGCATGAGCCCGGCACCATTCCTGATCGTCGGCGTGGCGTTCAAACTGGGCGGTTGGGCGGTGGAGCGGTTCTTGGGAAACAGCCTGCTCACCTGGTTCGGGCATCCGGCGGAGGGCCGGGTGCTGCCGGATGCCTTCCACGGGCGGATTTCCGAAATCCTCATGGTGCTTGCGGCGCTGGTGTGGATCGAGAGCCACTTGCGTCCAGGCGCGTCGTGGTTCCAGACGATCGGGCGCAATACGTTTCCCGTTTATGTCGGTCACGTGGTGATCCTTTATGGCGGCATTTTCGGCATCGGCCTGCAAGACGCGTTCTCGGCCTCGCTCAACCCGTGGCAGGCGGCGCTCGGTGCGATCCTGTTCTGTGCCTTCTTCGGATTTTGCGCGCAATGGGTGGAGCCTCTCACGCTGCGCTGGCGCGATTGGCGATCCAGATAGCGTGGCATCGATCCTCAAATCCCGCATGAGGGCACTCGCGCGATTTACGAATTGTCAGACAGGTGAATGTGGCGTGCTTGCCAGATGGAGCAAAGGCGCTATCGGTAGCTGCGGCCGATGAATCTACTTGCCGATAATCTCATTTCACCCGTGGTGCTTTGTTTTGCACTCGGCATCGTCGCGCGCTGGATCAAGAGCGATCTGAGTGTGCCTGAACCGATCTATCAGGGACTCTCGATCTATCTGTTGCTGGCGATCGGCCTCAAGGGCGGTTCCGCACTGGCGACCACGCCCGCCATGGAGATGGCGGCACCGGGATTGCTCACCGTGGCGCTGGGAGTGGTCACGCCGGTGATCGCGTTTTTCCTGATGCGGCGCTTCGGAAAACTCGGCATCGAGGACGCGGCGGCGGTGGCTGCGCATTACGGTTCGGTCTCGGTGGTCACCTATCTGGCGGCGGTGGAGGCGGTCAATCGCGCGGGCATGCCGGGAGAGGGATTTCTGCCCGCACTGGTGGCGGTGCTGGAGGTGCCGGGCATCATCGTGGCGCTGATGTTTGCCAGCGGCGCGGCATCGACCGGGGGGTGGAAAAAGGCGCTGCACGAGGTGGTCACCGGCAAGAGCATCGTGCTGTTAGGCGGCGGGCTGATTATTGGCGCGCTTTGCGGGCCGGAGAAACTCGCCGATGTGCAGCCGTTTTTTGCCACTGCATTCAAAGGCGCGCTGTGCATTTTCATGATCGAGCTCGGACTTTCCGCCGGCAAACGCCTGCGCGATGCCGGCCGCGCGGGGGGGCGCCTGTTGGTGCTCGGCTGCGTGATTCCGTTGATCAATGGAACACTCGGAGTAGCGGGAGCCACACTGGCCGGCATGTCACCCGGCGGAGCCGCGGTGCTCGGCGCGATGGCGGGCAGCGCGTCCTACATCGCCGCGCCTGCCGCGGTGCGTGTCGCCCTGCCGCGGGCGAATCCCGCCTACTACCTCACCCTCGCTCTCGGCATCACCTTCCCGTTCAATCTCGCTCTCGGCATCCCGCTCTATCAGAAAATCTCCACCCTTTTCCAATCATGGCTTTGAAAATCCATCTGCGCAAAGTGACCATCATCGCCGAGCGCGTGCTGCGCGATGATTTGCTCGAACTGCTCAAGCGCCTGGGAGCCACCGGTTGGACGCTCACCGCCGTCGAGGGCGAGGGCTCGCGCGGCATCCGCGCCTCGGAATGGGAAGGCAGCAGCGT
>CAXNHR010000188.1:0-3139 GCA_964202135.1 Luteolibacter sp.
GCCAGATGAGCCGCGTGGATTCCTCGCGCATCGCAGTTTGGAAAGCCAAGGAAGCGGGGCTCGATCTTAAGGGCAGCGTGGTCGCCTCGGATGCCATGTTCCCGTTTGCAGACGGCCTGCAATCCGCCATCGACGCCGGTGCCACCGCCTGCATCCAGCCCGGCGGATCCATCCGCGATGAGGAAGTCATCGCCGCAGCGGATGCCGCCGGCATGGCCATGGTCTTCACCGGTCACCGGCATTTCAGGCATTGAGTGGTGGTGGCAACCATCGAAACGACACCGCATTCCGGCGAAGCATTACGGAGAGGCGGAAAGAAATCGCATCCGCCCGGCTGACATCGCGTTTCCACCTTACCACTTGACTTTGCTAACTCTCACCAACGACACCAAAATGGCCCGTCTGATCGGCACGGAAAAATTGTGAAAGCCGTGCCATTGCCCATCTTCGAGATCGCCGATGCCCTCCGCGCCGCAGTCGCGGCCGGATACCGTTCACGCGTGCTATTGAAAGCGCCGACCGGATCGGGCAAATCGACCGAGGTTCCCGGCATGTTGCTGGATGAGGGGATTGATGGACGCATCCTCGTCATCGAACCGCGACGGATGGCCGCACGGTTATTGGCAGGCTGGGTGGCGAAACAACGCAACACCACGCTCGGCCGCGAGATTGGATATGCGGTGCGCTTTGATACGAAGCATGGCAATGACACCCGCATCATTTATCTAACAGACGGAGTGTTCCAGCGATGGATTCAGGATGATCCCGGTCTATCAGGTGTGGGGGCGGTGGTGTTCGATGAGTTTCACGAACGGCGGCTTGCTGTGGATGTTTCGCTCGCCCGTTGCCTCGATCTGCAGGACGGCGCGCGACCCGATCTGCGTGTGGTCGTGATGTCCGCCACACTGGAAACCGCCGGACTTGCGGATTATCTAACACCCGTAGTTTCACTCGAAGCCGGAGGGCGCACTTATCCGGTGGACATCCTCTATCGACCGGACAAGGCACCGGTGAACGACCGCCGTGGCGGCCCACCGCGCGAAATTCCCATCTGGGAGAAAATGATAACTGTCTGCCGCGAGGCGATGGCGATGCCGGACGCGGGAAACATCCTGATGTTCCTGCCCGGCACGCATGAGATCCGGAAAACCATCGATCTGTTGGAAAATGGCTCCGTTTCCCGCGGCTGGGACGTGTTTCCACTCTACAGCTCGCTGCCGCCCGCCGCGCAGGAGGCGGCGATTTCGCCCGGCCCCAAGCCGAAGATCATCGTCGCCACCAACGTCGCCGAAACCTCGCTGACCATCGAAGGTGTTAGAACGGTGATCGATTCCGGCCTCGCCCGCGTTTCCGCCTACGAGCCGCGCCGGGCGATCAATACGCTGCTCATCAAAAAAATTTCCCGCGCCTCCGCCGAGCAGCGCGCGGGCCGCGCCGGACGCACTGCGCCGGGCCGTGCGTTCCGGCTGTGGAGCCAGGCTGAACATGCGAAGCGCACGGAGTTTGAAGCACCCGAAGTCCATCGTGTGGATCTGGCGGAAGCGGTTCTGCTGCTCAAGTCCGCCGGCGTTGCCGATGTCCGGAATTTCCGCTGGTTCGACACCCCGAAGGAAGACGCGCTTGTTAGAGCCGAACACCTGTTGCATGACATCGGCGCTCTGGATGCGTCGGGAAATCTAACAGAAGAAGGTGCGGAGATGGCCGCGCTTCCACTGGAGCCGCGCTTCTCGCGGTTGATGCTCGCGGGGCACGAACACGGTTGTGTGGCGGAGACCGCGTTCATCGCTGCGGCGGTGCAGGGCGAGGGCGTTTTCACCGGCAAGCACAGCGGAGTGGGCCGCAAGGACTTCATTTTTGCTGGTGACGACTCGGACTTCGCCGGTGAATGGCGCGCTTTCGAAAGCGCGGCTGAAATGCGCTTCGATCCCAAGCGCTGCGGCCAGCTTGGCATCCTCGCCCGCGGCGCACGGGAAACGGCGCAGGGATTCGAGCGTCTCCGCTCGCTGGCGCAACGCTTCGGCTGGGATTGGCAGGCCGTTGATTTCAAGGCCCGCCGCGAGGCGGTGGGCCACGCGATGCTCGCCAGTTTCAGCGACCAGCTCGCGATCCGCTTCAACCAAGGCACGCTCGCCTGCAAACTCGTCGGCAAGCGCCGTGGCAAGCTCGACGAGGAATCCTGCGTGAAGGACGCCCCGGCCTTCGTTGCCGCGGAGATCACCGAAGTCGAGGCGCGCGAGGTCATCGTCCACCTGCGCCGCGCCACCGCCATCGATCCCTCGTGGCTCGCTGGTTTGTTTCCCGATGATCTGACGGTTGCGGATGGCGCGGCGTGGGACGAGGCGCGCCGCCGCGTGGTGGCGCGCAAGGAAACCCGCTTCCGCGATCTGGTGCTCGAGGCGAAGGAAAGTGATCAGAACGTCAACCTCGACCAAGCCGCGGAAATCCTCGCTGCCAAGGTTCTATCCGGTGAGCTCACCTTGAAAAACTGGGACCACTCCGTGGACCAATGGACGGCGCGGCTTATTCTGTTAGGAACAGCGATGCCGGAATTGGAAATGCCGGGTTGGTGCGATGTCGACAAAGCGGACGCCATCGCCCAGATCTGCCACGGCGCGGTCAGCTACAAGGAAATCAAGGAGGCCAATGTCTGGCGCGTGCTGCGCGAATGGCTGAGTCCGGCACAGCGTTCCGCAATGGACTCCTATTGCCCGGAACGCATCGATCTACCCAATGGTCAGTCCGCCAAAATCACCTACGTACCCGGCAAGGATCCTTTTATTTCTGTTAGGGTTTCACATCTGTTCGGCGTCTGGGAAACCCCGCACATCGCCGGCGGCCGCGTGCCGTTGCTGGTGCACATTCTCACACCCGGCCAGAAACCTTGGCAGATGACCAAGGATCTCAAAAGCTTCTGGGCCGGCGGCTACGCGCAGATGAAAAAGGAAATCGCCGGACGTTATCCCAGACATCCGTGGCCGGACAATCCGCGCGATTGGATGCCTAACCAGCGACGCTCATAGAGCGACGCTACATTTCGAATTATCATGTTTCGCCTCATCCTCATCCTATCGATCCTGCCCATCGCCACCACCATGCTGGCGCGCTGGTGGTTCGGCCTGCGCGTGCTGGCCAATGAAGG
>CAXNHR010000189.1:0-3120 GCA_964202135.1 Luteolibacter sp.
GGACTTCATCCGCTTCCAGACGGCTTGACGGGAAATGCCAGCCAGTCTTGCCGCATCACGAAAAGTGGACCCCCATCGTAAGTGCGTCAGGACAGAAGAGTATCGCCAGTGCCAGTTCATGCGGGGAAATTGCCCTAAATCCCGCCTGCCGTCCATCTTGCGCGCGCGGAGTATTCGCGGGCTGTCCCGACATATCGTGTGCGGCCGGGACCGTAGAGGCGGGAAAGCCTCCAATCACATCTGCCCTCGCGCGCACACGCGCCGATCAGGCGCGGGGGGAGTGTAAACCGGGGGGAGAATTGCGAAGCTCGGAGGGCAAAATCCACTTTCCGGTTACTTTCCGGATTCCGGTGCGTTTTCGTGCGCTTTTGGGCGTTTTCGGTTGTTTTTCTAACAACCTTACTTTTTTCTCATCCTGCTGATTTTCAGCGATTTAGGATGGAGGCGGAGGTGGGAATTGAACCCACGCATGACGGTTTTGCAAACCATTGCCTTACCACTTGGCTACTCCGCCGGTGCGCTTGGCGCGGGGGCGATTGATTACGCATGGGGCGGGCGGGTGTCAATGCCCGGATTAGAGGAAATTGCGGCATCCAGCGCACCCAGCGCGTGGTCGAGTTCTGCAATGCTGGTGCAAAGCGGCGGCATCAGGACGATGGTGTCGAGGATCGGGCGGGTGAGCAGGCCTTGGGCGCGGGCGGCCAGGCAGGCGGCCTCGCCGATGCGCATTTCGGGTGGAAATTTCGTGCCATCGGGCTGGCGGAGCTCGATGCCGGCAATGAACCCGCATTGGCGGATTTCGTGAATGATAGGATGAGCTGCTTTGAGCGCGGCCAGGCCAGCGCGGAGGCGGGCGATTTTGGCGGGCAGGGTTTCCAAGGTTTTTTCCCGCTCGAACAGATCAAGGCTGGCGAGGGCGGCGGCGCAGCCTAGCGGATTGGCGGTGTAACTATGGCCGTAGTAAAACGCGTTTTCCGCAGCGCCGAGAAACGCGTTGTAAATGGCGGCAGTGGTGAGAGTGGCGGCCATTGGCAGCGTGCCGCCGGTGAGACCCTTGGCCAGACAGAGGAAATCCGGAGTCACGTTTTCATGTTGGCATGCGAACATTTTCCCGGTGCGGCCGAAGCCGGTCATGACTTCGTCGAGAATGAGGTGGACGCCGGTTTCGTCGCACCACGAGCGCAGGTCGGCCAGCATGCCGGGCGGCCACGGACGCATTTCGTTCACGCCCTGAATGAGCGGTTCGATGATGACCGCGGCGAGGTTTCCGGAATTGAGGGCGTGGAGTTCATCGAGACCGCGGACATGGGTGGCCGTGTAGCCGTGCCCTTTGAAGCGCTCGAAAAACCGGCCCACTCCCCCCAGCGAGGCGGCTCCGAGGGTGTCGCCGTGATAACCATCGGCGAAGGCGACGAAGCCACGGCGTTCTGGCTCGCCGGTCTGCGTGCGGTATTGCACGGCCATTTTGAGCGCGCACTCGACGGCGGTGGAACCGTCGTCGGAGAAGAACACGCGCTCGAGCGTGTGGGGCGGGAAAAAGGCGCAGAGTTTTTCCGCCAGTTCCACGGCAGCGGGGTGGGTGAAGCCGAGAAAGGAGACATGCGCGGTTTTTTCCAACTGTTCGCGGATGGCCGCGGTGAGCACCGGATGCGCGTGGCCGTGGATGTTGGTCCAGATCGATGAGTTGCCATCGAGGTAGCGGCGGCCCTCGGAATCCCACAGCCACGCGCCCTCGCCGCGGGTGAGCACGAGTGGTTCGTGATCCGGAGCGCACCACTCACCCTGGCGGGTGAAGGGGTGCCAGCAGTGGGCTTGGTCGGCCTGGATCCAGCGGCGGGTGTCGTCACGCATCGCGCGGGACTATGATGGGAAAATGAGCAGCGGAAAGCCGAACTTGCATGCGGCGGGAGTTAGGGGATGAATGTCGTCCGCATGCGGCGGGCCGCCGCAGATCTTTGCGGCATTCCCGTGCGAAACATCAGTTTATGGATCCCATCATCATTTCCACCGTGATGCCACGCTGGCTTGTGCTGGCGCTGCTTCTTGTCCCGGCCGCATTTCATCCGGCACAGGCGCAGATTTCCCAGCTCAAGCAGGCTGTCGAAAACAAGCAGCCCGAGCAAGCCCCTGCTGCGGAAAAACCCGAGGATACCCGCAAGCGGCTGGAGCAATGGCAAAAGGAAGCCCGTGAAATGCTCGGCAGGCTTGATGGTTCTACCGGAACCGCGGTTGTGCCCGAAGGGATCACGCCCGTCGAACTCAGTGAGGGCCGCAGGGATCTGGAGCAGATGGTGCTCATCACCACCACTTGGTTGAAGGATTTTTCCGCAGGCGAGCAGGCGGCCAAGGCCTTGGAGCGGGCCCGCGCCGAGGATGCCGCGTGGGCCGGATTCAAGGAGAAGCCGCCGTATTCGATTCTGCTGCTTGATGATTTGCTCAATGAGCGTGACGCCGTGCTGGCCAAGCGCCGCACCACCGAATCGGCCATATCCAACATGGAAAGCCTGCGCGCAAACGCGATCACTGAGCTCAAGGCCGCCGAAGACGCATCCAACGCCGCCATCGGCACCATGCAAAACGCGGATGGAAACCAGACCGAAGCCGCCAAGTGGCGGCTCGAGACTGCCCGCGCCAAGGTCCGCATGCTGGCGGCGCGCGCTGGATACATGCAAACCGCCATCGAGGCGCACAAGCAGCGCATCGCCGCGGTTGACATCGAACTCGCCCTCGTCGAGCGCAAGATCGCGGTGATCAAGCCCGGGGTGGTTTTCAGCGATGAGGACATCGCAAAGGTGGAAAACATCACCAGCGAACGGACCAAGGCCTTGGAAAAGGAAATCGCGGCGGTTTCCAAGCGGCTTCAAACCGCCTTCGGCGCGCGGTCCAAAGCGCAGACGGCGCTTGACGCCCTGCTGGCCAAGCCGGCCGAAGAGCGCAATCCTGACGAACTCGATCTCGCCCGTTTCCGGGTCGAAGTCACCGAGGGACGCGTCGAGTCACTGCAATCGGTAAGCCAGGGTCTTGAGGGTCTCGCGATGATGGAAAGCTTCGTCTTGCAGGCCTATCAGGAACGCCGGGCGATCCTGCAATCGAAGGATGAGGCGGAGCGCGCGAAGTCAC
>CAXNHR010000190.1:0-3085 GCA_964202135.1 Luteolibacter sp.
TGTCGCCTCCCGCACCATTCCGGCCGTGGAATCATCGGGATACCTGCCGTAGTGATGGTCGAATTCGTACAAGGCCAGTCCGATTTGACGGGCATTGTTGACCGCTTCTGTTAGATCGGATCTCTTGCTGCTGCGAATCAGCTTCGGCGTGGTCAGTCCTGCCAGAAGCAGTAGTAAAATCAGCGCGATCGCCAATCCCAGAATCCACCGCCACCAATTTTTAGACATAGGGCTTGTTTTGGCAGCTCACACCACGGCGCAGGCTTCGAGGCGCTCCTCGTCGCGCAGGTAGCAGCCGGGATCGGAGCCCCAGAGGTGGCCGTCGTTGCAGAAGGCCGCGCGGGTGCGGAAGCCGCCGCCGCAGATGGAGAACCATTTGCAATCGGCGCAATGACCGGTCATGCGGGATTGGCGTTCTTCCTGGGAAAGCAGGCCGATCGAGCGGATCGATTTGAGGATGCCGGCGGAGTCCGGGTTTTTGCCCTCCCAGATTTCGGAAAAGGGCATGCGCTTGACGTTGCCGAGCACGATGTCCTGCCAGAATTGGTCGGGGTGGACGTTGCCCTGGGTGTCGATGTTGGCGATGCCGCGGCCGGAGCTGTTCGCGCCGCCGCCGTTCCATGAAAGCAGGCGGCGGGCCTCGGCGAGGTTCGGATGGTTTTCGTTCTCCATGCGAACTAACAAATAGGCGCCGTCGGCCGGTTGGGTGACGGTGAGCAGTTCGCGGTCGATGCCTTGCTTGTGCCAGGTTTCTACGCGGGAAATGAGAGTATCGATCGCACCCCGGGCTTCGTCGGCACCGAGCACCTGCATTTCACTGCCGCGGCCGGCGGGCACGAGGTGATAGAAACAAACACGCTTGATTTCCTTTTCTTCAATAAAGTCGAGGATCTGGTTGATGTTTTCCACATTGTGCCGGGTGAGCGTGAGGCGGAGGCCGGTTTTCTGGTCCACATCGTGGCAGTTCTTGAATCCGCGCACGGCGCCATCGAAGGCTCCTTCCTTGCGGCGGAACTCGTCATGGATTTTCCCGATGCCATCGAGCGAGATGCCGACATAGGCGACGTTGGCGGCTTTGAGCAACGCGGCTTTTTCCGGAGTGATGAGCGTGCCGTTGGTGGAAATGGTCAGCTTGAGACCCTTTTCGGTGGCGTAATCGACGAGATCGAAAAAGCGCGGGTGGATCATCGGTTCGCCGCCGGAAAGCAGCAGCGAGGGGACCTGATAGGCTGACAGGTCATCGACGACGTTTTTCATCTGCTCCCAGGTGAGCTCGCCGGGATACTGCATGGCCATCGAGTCCGAATAGCAATGGACGCAGCGCAGGTTGCAGGTGCGCGTGATGTTCCACACGGTGATGGGTTTGCGGGCGCGCGCGGCGGCGGGCATGCAGCTGTCACTGCCATTGCTGGCGTGGTTGGCCGGGTGGCCGGAAGCATGGCCGTAGCGCAGCGAGTCGGCGGGTTGGGCGACGCCGGTCCAGAGTTTGGTGAGATTGATCATGGTGTGATGGTGGTGGGTTGTTGTGCTTTTTTTGGAATGTAAACGCAAGAGGGGTCTTCGGCGAAGGGGTCGCCATAGACGCCATAGGCACGGGAGCGCGAACCGCCGCAAACAGTGCGGAATTCGCACAAGCCGCATTTGCCGCCGAGCGCGTTGTTGTCGCGCAGCGAGACAAACAAGGGGTGATGCCGGTAAATTTCCGCAGGGTGGGTTTCCTTCACATTGCCGCAAACCATCGGCAGGAAACCGCTCGGCGAGACCTCGCCGGTGTGGGAGATGAACATCACGCCGCGGCCATCGCGGATGCCGAGCGGAGACTTCATGCCCGGGCGTTTTTTCGCTTCCTTGGCACCCTTGCGCTGCATCACCACGCGGCGGAAGTGGTGGCCCTCGGTGGTTTTCACGGCGAAGGGCGCGTTGCCGATGAGATCGGACATATCTTCGAAAACCCGCTCCAGGTCGGCGGCATCCGGCAGTTCATCGGCACCCGCGCGGCCGGTGGGGATGAGCAGGAAAACGCTCCACATCGCCGGTTTGAGTTCGAACATCAGTTTCTTGAAGTCCTCATACTCGTTGAGGTTGCTGCGGGTGAGCGTGGTGTTGATCTGGAGGCTCAACCCCACTTCGTGGGCCTTGCGGACGGCTTCGATGGTGCGCTCGAAGGTGCCTTGCACGCCGCGGAAGGAATCGTGGGTCTCGCGGGTGGCTCCATCGAGGCTGAGCGACATCCGTTTCACACCGGCGGCCTTGAGTTCGCCGAAATCCGCCTGGACGAGCCGGTTGGTGGCGGCCGGGCTGAGGCCGACGTGCAGGCCGGAATCCGTGGCGGCCCGGATGAGTTCCATCACGTCGCGACGCATCAGCGGATCGCCACCGGTCAGGATGAGCATCGGCGGTTTCCACTCCGCGAACTGACTGATCAAATTGAGCGACTGGCCGTGATCCAGCTCCTCCGGATGTCGTTGGGATTGTGCTTCCGCCCGGCAGTGGCTGCACGCCAGCGCACAGGCGCGGGTGATTTCCCAGAACACCAGGAAAGGCCGGTCGTCGAAATCGTAGTTGTCCATGGAGGGCATGCCAGCGGGGTCGTGGGGAGCTGCGTTGTGGATCACGAGGCGGATTTAAGACCCCGAGGTCCGAAATGGCTTCGCCTGATTTGCCCGATGCTGCGCATTTTACGCAGTGAAGGACCGGGCTGTCGCATGCGCCGCCACAGCAAATCTTGCCCATGCTTTCGGGAAATGCCTTGAGAATCGCACCTTGACCCCGGCGTGGCGGGCCACTACCTAGGCCGCCGCATGGGATTTGACACACTTGGGCTCTCCGCAGCCGTTCTGGAAGCCGTTGAGGAAAGCGGATACACCACGCCGACGCCGATTCAGGCGCAGGCCATTCCGATCATTCTCGAAGGCAGGGACGTCATCGGCGCATCGCAGACCGGCACCGGCAAAACCGCCGCCTTCGCCCTGCCTACACTCTCGAAGATCGAGAAAATGGGCAAACCCCAGATCCTCGTGCTCGAACCCACCCGGGAACTTGCTCATCAGGTGGCGGAGCAGTTCGAGAAATATGGCAAACACAC
>CAXNHR010000191.1:0-3082 GCA_964202135.1 Luteolibacter sp.
AGAGAATGAAGCGTCCGGAGTTCATGGACGAAAATTCTGGAAAATGCCGCCGCAGAGTTCAAATCCGTCACACGCTTTTCTGTGCCTAATCCACTCATTTGAAATGCTTTCTAGAAACTTGAATTGAATTCAACCGGACACCCGTGACAAAACATATGAAAACAGCATCCATCACGGAACTCCGCGACTCGCTCAAGAAACAAGGAGTGAAGTATTGCGTCGGCGCTTATGTGGACATCCACGGCGTGCCGTAAGGCAAGTTCGTGCCCATCGACCACTTCGAGGACTTCGCCGCCGGCTCCGAGCTTTACACCGGCTACGCGCTTGACGGCCTCGGCCAGAAACCCAATGACGATGAGATCAACTCGGTGCCCGATCTCGAACGCGGCTGCGTGCTGCCATGGAACCGCGAAGTCGCCTGGTTTCCCGCCGACAACCATTTCAAGGGCAAGCCCTACGAAGTCTCCACCCGTGTCGCGCTCCAGAAACAACTCGCCGCAGCCGCAGAGATGGGGTTCGGCATGAACCTCGGCATCGAGTGCGAGTTGTATGTCGTCAAACACACGCCTGGCGGCCCGCTGGAGATTCCCAATCCCGACGACGACCTCGTTAAAGCCTGTTATGACATCAAGCGTTTCCTCGACCGCTACACCTGGCTCGACAAGGTTTCCACCGCCATCAACGAGCTCGGCTGGGACCTTTACTCGCTGGATCATGAGGACGCCAACTCGCAGTTTGAGTTCGATTTCAAATACGCCGACGCACTCACCATGTGCGACCGCTACGTGTTTTTCCGCCTGATGGCGAAACACTACGCCGCCGAGGAAGGACTGCTCGCCACTTTCATGCCCAAGCCTTTCGCCAACCGCACCGGCAGCGGCGCGCACTTCAACATGTCGCTCTACGACATACATAGTGGTTCCAATCTCTTCAAGTGCGACCACGCCGACGATCCGCGCGGACTCGGCATCAGCGGGCTCGGCTATCAGTTCATCGCCGGGGTTTTGAAACACGGCCCCGCGCTCTGCGCCGCCTTCGCGCCGACGGTCAATTCCTACAAGCGGCTGGTGCGCAGGGGCCTGATGTCGTATTTCTCATGGGCTCCGGTTTTCAACTCTTACGGCCGCAACAACCGCACCAACTCGGTGCGCGTTCCGATGGCCGGCGGCCGCTGCGAAAGCCGCAATGCCGACGCCGCCTGCAATCCCTACCTCGCCGCCACCCTCGTGCTCGCCGCCGGCCTCGAAGGCATCCGCGAAAACCTCGACCCCGGCCACGCCCAGGAAGACAATCTCTACGAACTCACCCACGACGAGTTCGTCGCCCGCGGCATCTGCGAACTGCCGCGCACACTCATCGAGGCCGTCCACGCATTCGAAGCCGACCCCTTCGTGGAAAAGACCCTCGGCAAGGAACTGCGAGATGAGTTCATCCACTACAAGTCCGAGGAGTGGCGCCAATATCACCAGCGCGTCAGCCAGTGGGAAATCGATCAGTATGCGCGCTTGTTCTAATCCGCAATGAAACCAGTCCTGTTAGAAAACCTGCCATGGCCTGAAATCGCCGGGCTGCGCGAAAAGCACGGTGCCTTGCTGATATTGCCGCTCGGTGCCACCGAGCAGCACGGCCCGCACCTGCCGGTGGCGATGGACACCCTGCTCGCCGAGGCGCTGTGCCATGCGGCGTCCGCCCGCACCGGCGTGCCGGTGCTGCCAGCGCTGCGCTACACCGCCTCTCAGGGTCACACCACGAAATGGCCGGGCACCTTCTCGCTGCGCCACGAAACCCTCATCTCCACCCTGCGCGACATCGCCGCATGGACGGTGGCCGGCGGTTGGAAACGCTTGCTGCTCGTCAACTCCCACTTCGGCAACGACGCCCCGGCCCGGGTCGCGGTGGATCAACTACGCCTATCGTATTTGGGCAGGCTCCAAGTGGGCTTGCTGCATGCCTTCCAACTCACCGACGTCATCCGGGCCGAATACACTGCGGACTCCGCTGATCTCCATGCAAACCAGGCGGAAACCGCGCTCATGCTCCACCTCCACCCGGAACTCGTCCGCATGGATCAACTCGCCATTTCCGATGATCCCGACCGCACCGCCGGCACGGTATTTTCCCATCCGGTCGCGCAAACCAGCCTCAACGGAGTGACCGGTCATCCCTCGCGTGCCACGGCGGAGCAGGGAAAGCAGCTATTCGCCCGCATGACCGAGGCACTCGTGGAAAAAATCCGCATCGCCATCACCGAGGAACCGCCACTGCCACCGGAACACTGGAACGATTTGCCCGGAGTCCCACATGTCTGAGGAAATCCACACCGGCGGCTGCCTCTGCGGCGCGTTGCGCTACGTAATCCGTGCACGCTTCCTGCAAAGCACGCTCTGCCATTGCGATGACTGCCGCAGAGCAAGCGGCGCACCGTTTGTCGCATGGTCGTTCTTTCCCGCAGGTTCTCTCGTGTGGACAAAAGGCTTACCAAAGATGCTGTTTCATGCGAACCGCGAGCGCAGCTTCTGCGGCGATTGCGGCAGCCCGCTGACTTTTTACGATCCGTCAATACCGCAGCTTTTCGAAGCGAACACCAACACTCTCGACAACCCGGCGCGCTACCCTCCTGTGGATCAATGCTGGATATGCGACGAATTGCCATGGGCCGCTACATGCCACGATCTGCCGCGATTCGAGCAAGCCGCACCGCTGCCTGGCCAACCATGAGCACCAACGCACCGCCATCGGCGACTCGCGCATCGTTTAGGTCACCGACACCCATGTCACCTTCCGCTACAAGGACCGCGCCAAGGGCGACGCCCCGCACGTCGAGACCCTGACAGGTGCTCAGGGTCAACCCGGGCCGCGCGCCACCCGTGAAACCATCCGGCACATGATCTGGCGCACATCCACCACCCGGGCGACCGGCTTTTTCCGATTCTACGGACAAGGTCACGGCGCATCATGCCCATGTGTCATGGAAACGATGCCATCTGTCGCGATATGTCGCCAAAAAAACCGCTTCAAGCCATACGCCGCAGGCAAATCCACGCGTTTTCACACCGGACCAAGCTATCAAATCGTCTTCCAG
>CAXNHR010000192.1:0-3066 GCA_964202135.1 Luteolibacter sp.
CATGCCATGACCGCAAGGATGCGCGAGGGACTGCGGCTGTTCGAACGCCAGATGCACGGCTACGTCTCCAGCGGCGCGCTGTTGTTGGGTTTCGAAACGCGCACCAGCTCGCCCGTCCGCGTCCCCCGCCGCGAAGATACCCTCCAACACCCGGAAATTTCCGGCCTCTACCCATGCGGCGAAGGCGCGGGATACGCCGGCGGCATCGTCAGCGCCGCCCTCGACGGACTACGCGTCGCGGATGCCGCAACGGCGCGCGGACTTTAGTCCGCCCATCTCATTTCTCGACCGGGCGGACTTGGAGGTCTCAAATCAACCGGTCCTTCATGGCGCGGGCGACGGCGGCCGCGCGACTGTGGACACCGAGTTTTCCGAACAGTGTGCGCAGGTAGCCATCCACGGTGTGGGGGCTGAGCTTCATCTTTGTTGCGATCGACTTGTTGCTCAATCCGTCCACCAGACATCGGAGCATTTCCTGTTCGCGCGGTGTCAGGTTCAGCTCGTCAACCACAGCGGGCGCGACGGGCGCGACGGGCGGAGCCAGGCGGGTGAGCAGATGCACCAGGCTGCGTGAAACGTGTGGGGACATCGGATAGCCACCTGCGACGGCCTCACGGATGGCTGCGGTGATTTCCTGGGGTTGGGCGGTTTTGAGAATATAGCCGCAGGCCCCTTGGGTCAGTGCGCGGGTGATTTTTCCCTCATCTTCGAAAATTGTCAGGATCACGATCCGGCAGCCGGGCGCGCGGCGGAGCACGTCCCGGATGATTTCCAGACCGCTCATGCCCGGCAGGCCGATGTCGAGCAACAGCGCCTGCGGCGGCTCGCCGTCCGTGGAGTCGAGATGCGCCAGCATGGCTTCCGCCGTGGTGAAGGTGTGCTCGATGCGGATATCCTGCGTGTGTTGAAACAGCCGGATCAGATTGCGGCGGAAGGCTTCATGATCCTCGAGCAGCCAGATACGCAGGGTTTCAGAAGATGGGTTGTGGGTCATCATGGTTCAATGATTCTGCCAGCGGTGGTCTTGTTTGAGCCGCAGCCGGATGGTGGTGCCCTTGCCGGGACTGGAGGTGATCGCGTGCTCCGCACCCATTTGGTTGGCGCGCTGGCGCAGGTTGGACAGCCCGTAGCCAGCGCTGGGTTTCGCGGGGTCGAAACCGATGCCGTTGTCGTGCAATTCAAGGCACAGCTCCTCCTGGGTCAGGAGGATTTTGAAATCGACCACTGTGGCGCGGGCATGGCGGGCGATGTTGGCGAGTGCCTCCTTGCAGAACAGATAGAGTTCCCGCCGCGTTTCCAGATTCGGTCCTGATTGAATCTCCTTGCCGCTTCGTTCCAAACGGACGTCGATGCCGGGAAGACGCCGCTCGGCAAGCTGTTGGAGCACCTCCAGCCAGTCGCCGGAGCCGGACTTCGGGTTGAGCAGGGTGATCATGTCACGCATCGATTCCGCGCTTTCAGTGGCGATGTGCTGGATTTCCGCAAAGTCGTGGAGGTGGTTGGCGGCTACCCCCGGATGCTGGGTCACGATATTGCAAAGCAGAGAAATGCTGGCGAGGTTGGAGCCGATGTCGTCGTGCAGGTCGCGGGCCAGGCGTTCCTTGAGCCGCTCGCGATCACGCCGGTAGCGGCGTTTCTGCCGCCATAAGGCGAGTGAGGCGGAGACCATGACGAGCGCGGCGGCACCACTGCTGCCGCGGATCAAGTGTTCCTGTGTGGTGTGGAGCAGCGAGTTGTGTTGCCGCATGGCCCGCGCTTGCTCGGCCATCAATTCCCTCAGTCTCTCGATCTGCCGGAACCACTCCGGCAGTTCCACCAGCTTTTGTTCATAGGCGTCTCCATCGGTGAGCGCGGCGACGTTCCAGCCGGGTTCATCACCCGGATCCGTGGCGCTCACCTTGGCCCCCAGCGCGACATTGGCATCTCCCGCATACGCCTGCACCTCCGCCAGCGCGAAGCGGTAGAACTCCACATGCGGCCATAGCGCCACGGCGGTAATCCGCAGGTAGCGTGCCGCCTGGCCGTCACCGGCAACGATGAAGATATTCCGCCCCGGCGGATCGCCATACGGGGGCGGCGTGAGTAACAGCTTCCGGGCATCTCTGAAGTCGGGCTCCATGGCGGCTTCAACGCGCAGACGCCGAGGAAAACCGTAGTTGGCATAACTGGGCATGCCCTCGCGCGTGACCGGGATCAGCCGTATTTCATCCAGCACTGCGGAGGCCGCCAGCGTGAGCGTGAGCGTCTTGGGCGTGTTGACTTTGACCTCGTCCCGGCTGTGATAACCACGGCTTGCCCCGGGATGCGCCACGGCTGGCAGGCCGAGAGTCGTGCGCATGTCCACCAGGTTTGCACGCCGCATCGAGATGGCGCCATCCTGGTAGCTGCTGGCATCCACCCGCGCGCCGATGGCCACGTTCCGATTGCCGCTGAGCAGCATCAACTCCGACAAGGCCAGCAGGGAAATGCTGTCCGCCTGCCAGGGGAGCGTGGCATGCAGACGCAGCCGTTTGACCGGGCGCGGCGTTGCAAGGCTCAGGCTCACCGGAAAAATCCCCGGATTGGGCATGCTCGCGGAGTTTTGATCCACCAGGATCCACGGCGGTGTGCCTTCGCCCGCGTCGGCTTCGATCTTGAAACGCCGGGGAAATCCAAAGCCGCTGATCGCGTTGCCGAAGCCGGTGAACACGGCCGGAACCAGCACCACCGTGTCAATGAGCTCGGGCTGCCGCAGCGTGACTTCCAGCCAGTGCGCCTCACCACCCGGCAGCGACGGATTGGTGGCAAAACACTGCGCGGGAGTGCTGGATATGCCCGTCGGAACGGGCAGGCGCGTCAACTCGGCCGCGATTTCCTCCAGCCGCTGGTTGCTCCGGCGCAGTGGCGGGCTGAGCTCCTCGCACAGCCGCTCCAGCCATGACCGCTCCGCGCTCCATGCCAGCGGTGCGGCCAGCCACAAAGCCATGCCAAGTCGGATCGCTTTCATGCGCATGCTGGATCTTAGACCATCCCCGTCCTAAGTGACAATCCTGTTTCCGTATCCACGTATTTACGTGGATTGACATG